>NZ_JBPXLK010000010.1:0-245705 GCF_051843015.1 Nocardia sp. JW2 | reverse complement strand
GGCCCCCGCCGCCCCGGCCGCGGACTCCGCGACCGAGTCCGCAGATTCCAAGAATCCGCGCCTCACTGCTGTTTATGAAGACACTGCATATCCGGAGGTTGCTGTATGTCTCGAACCTTGATCGACATCGACGACCATGCCTTGAGCCTGGCCGCTGAAGAGTTGGGCACGAAGACCAAGGTGGCGACGGTCAATGCCGCACTACGCGAGGTCGCGAACCGACGTGCCGTGGCGAAGATGCTCCAGCATCTGCGCGATACCGGCACCGACCTGTCACCGGAGGGAATGCAGGGGGCCTGGCGCTGAGGACGATGTGGCTGCCGGTCACCGAGGAAAAGTAATGGATCGCGCACTTGCCGTGCAAGGTCTGCTGGCCGAACGCGGTGCACATCGAATTCCTATCCCGGACTTGATCATCGCAGCGACAGCGGAGGCCCACGGAGCGACCGTGATGCATGTGGACAACGACTATCAGACGATCGCCGAGGTAACAGGTCAGCCGCATCACCGGCTGTCGACCAGTTGATTCAGCAGTCGGCGAACCAGGCCTTGACGTAGCCCGCGGATTGGTAGACGTAGTCCCAGGCCCAGCGGGCGGGTGAGAGGTGGGGGCGTGGGTCGACGAAGAGGAGTTCGCCGGGCCAGCATTTGCCGAGGATGTAGCGGGCGCGGGAGATGTGGGGTGTGAAGGTGACGACGATGACGCGATCCCAGTCGGCACCGAGACGGGCGAGGGCGCGGCCTTCGCCGAGTGTGGTCCGCGGACTCGGATCGAAACAGATCACCTCGAACGAGTAACCCCCGTGGCAGATCCGATTCACCATCGCACTGCGCTCATACGGATCCGATATCAACACCCGCGGCGCGAATCCCTCTGCGGCCAACCGCAACCCGAGCTCTTCACGCCCGTCATGCGCCCCACCGAGCACCAAAATCGCATCCGCACGCCGCGGCTCATCCGTCTGCGGCCGCCCGTACACCGGCCACAGCACCACCCCGAACAACACCACGGCGACCACACAACCCACCACCACCTTGCGGCGCATCCGCCGATGGTATGCCCCCATCCGGTCACCGAGCCCGGCCGACCCCGCGTCGAGCAACACCGACCGAGCACCCACCCGACCGAGGCAACACCACTGGCCGAGCGCCCGGATCCCGGATAAGTTGTGCGACAGGACCAAACATCGTGCTGCACAGCAGCATTGGTGACACTGGGGGGGAATCCGTGGGAACAGAGCTGCGCGGCATACAAAAACGCGAAGCAACACCGGCCGCGATCGAAGAGCTTGCGGCACAACATAACCTAGGCGCACTACGTGAGGTCTTCGGCCCGTATCAACGCTGGGTATTCACCCGCCTGAACAACGCCCGCCTCTACGTCTACGAGGACGGTCTGGCCTTCACCGGCGACCACTCACCCACCGCCTTCGCCTGGCGCTCGACCTCGGTCTGGAACTACAACCGCTCCATCAACGGCGGTCTCACCGACAGCAGATGGGTGCTCGTCGGAGACGACCGTCGCGCGTTCGCGATCGGCCGCGGCGCCCACGTCACCACCCCGCGCCTCGAGGGTCGACGCGTCACCGATATCCAGCGCGGCGCCCCGTTCGTCTTCGAAGGCGTGTGGGGACCCGAGGTGCAGGCGGGCATCGCCCGCACCCAGCTCCCCGATGCCTGGGCCGACCTACAGCGCGGCAAGACCCTGGACTTCCACAAGATCGCGATCAGCGCCACCGAGCTGCACGTGGGCTCGAAGTCACGGGCCTGGTCCGACCTCGTGAAAGCGACCGCGGCCGACGGCATGCTCTGGTTCTACACCCGCTCGCGAAAGTCCATTCCCCTGATCGGACTGGACGAGATCCGCAACCTCGGCTTGGTCATGACCCTCATCAGGCTCCTGGCCGAGCACCACAAACCGAGCTAGCCACTGCTCGATGCACGCCCCCGAACCGAACCATGCACACAGCAGCGACATATCACCGCAGGTAGAAGCCCCGTACAACGGCGGGACGAACTCACGTTCCCCCCTGTACACCAGATGTTGCGCCCGCCCTTGCCTCGCTGACGCGGCGTAGCCACGCGCGCCGCTTACCAACGAGAGTATGCGATGCACAGTCTTCGGAACGGGGTACCTGGGGGCCACGCACGCAGCGTGTATGGCCGAACTTGGGCACGATGTGGTCGGGGTCGATGTCGATCCCGGCAAGGTGGCCAAACTGGCCGACGGGGTGGTGCCGTTCTACGAACCGGGGCTGGACGAGGTGCTGCAACGCAACCTCGCGGCGGGCAGGCTGCGGTTCACCACCGACTACGAGGACGCGGCCGCGCACGCCGATGTCCACTTCCTCGGTGTCGGCACACCACAGAAGAAGGGTGAGTACGGCGCCGACCTGAAGTATGTGCACGCCGTGGTCGACACCCTCGTCCCGATGCTGGAACGTCCGGCGATGATCGTCGGCAAGTCGACCGTCCCGGTGGGAACCGCCGCCGCCCTCGGTGTCCGGGCCCGCGCACTCACCGACGTCGACGTGGAGGTGGCCTGGAACCCCGAGTTCCTGCGCGAGGGCTTCGCGGTGCAGGACACCCTGCGCCCCGACCGCCTCGTCCTCGGCCTCGACCGCACCCGTGAGCGCGCCGATTGGGTCGAACAACACATTCGCGACATCTACGCCGATCTCATCGATGCCGAAATTCCTTTCCTGCTCACCGATTTGGCCACCGCCGAATTGGTGAAAGTTTCGGCGAATGCCTTTCTGGCCACAAAGATTTCGTTCATCAACGCCGTTTCCGAAGTCTGTGAGGCAACCGGCGCCGATGTCACGATGCTCGCCGACGCGCTCGGTTACGACGCGCGCATCGGCCGCCGATTCCTCAATGCCGGACTGGGTTTCGGCGGCGGCTGCTTACCGAAGGACATTCGCGCTTTCATGGCCCGTTCGGGCGAACTCGGCGCCGATCATGCGGTCGCATTCTTGCGCGAGGTCGACAACATCAATATGCGCCGCCGCACCAAAGTGGTCGACATGGCCGCCCGCGCCTGCGGTGGTTCCCTGCTCGGCGCGAACGTCGCCGTGCTCGGCGCGGCGTTCAAGCCGGAGTCCGATGACGTGCGCGATTCGCCCGCGCTCAACGTGGCCGGGATGATCCAGCTGCACGGCGCCGTGGTCACCGTGTACGACCCGAAAGCGGTGGAGAATTCGCGTCGCGTCTTCCCCACGCTGAACTACGCGACATCCGTCGCCGAGGCGTGTGATCGCGCCGATGTGGTTCTGGTCCTTACCGAATGGAATGAATTCACGGATTTGACGCCCGCCGATCTGGAACCGGTGGTGCGTTCCCGTTCGATCATCGACGGTCGCAATTGTCTGGATCGTCACGCCTGGCGTGATGCCGGGTGGGTGTACGCCGGACTCGGCACCCCGTAGAGTTACGGCGGGCGGGGGCTGGCAGGTTGTGCAGGCTCCGCATGTCGTGCAACGAGATGGGCAGCTGATGAGTGCGGTTTTGGGAGTTTCCGTCGGAGCGGCGACGGTGCGCCTGGCGCGCCCGCAGCCCGGTGGTGCACCGAATTCCTTTCAGGTGCATACCCTTCCGGTCCCCGAACAACACGCGGAAGAATCGGCGGCCGACGCGATCGCGGCCACCCTCGCCGCGGGCCCCGAGGTCGCGGCGACCACCGTCACCTTCCGCAGCGAACCGCAGGCTCGTGCCATCCGCGCCGCCATGGCCCGCAGACAGCTCACCAACTATCAGCTGATTCCCGAAGCCGTTGCCGCCGTGCATTTCGCGCACGCCACCGCCGACCTGCGTGAAGTGTCCACGCTGGCCGTCTACGACCTGGGCAGTTCCGGTCTCACGGTGAGCGTGGTCGACGCGCGAACCAGCGATGTGCACCAGTGTGAACGCATCAGCGACATCAGCGGCGACTACCTCGATTCGCTGATCCGCGAGCAGCAGATCGCGTCGGGCCGGATCGCCCACCCCGCCGATCCGGCCGGCCTGGCCGCGCTCGACGCGTTGTGCCGGGCGGCCAAGGAGCAGCTGTCGAGCAGCAACGCGGTAGCGCTGCCCAGTGAGCAGGGGCTGGTGCTGCTCACCCAGGAGAACTTCGAAGCGCTGATGATGCTGGCGATCGAGTCGTCGGCGCGGATGACCCGCGATGTCATCATCCGGGCCCAGCATCCGGTACAGGCGGTGCTGGTGATCGGTGGCGGCGCCCGGATTCCGCTGATCGCACGGGTGCTCGAGCGCACGATCGGGGTTCCGGTGATCGTTCCGGTCGAACCGGAGACGGCGTTGGCGCGCGGTGCCGCATTGCTGGCCAGGCCCGCACAGGTGGCGCAGGCGCCGGTCGCGCTGCCGATCGCACCCATCGAGCAGCTCGACGATGTGACGCCCGCCTGGCTCACCGCCCCGACCCGTGGCAGGCGTCCGCTCGCCGCGCTGACCGGTCGCGGCCACAGTCGCCGGGAGTTGAACGGCGCGGTGCTCACGGTGAGTTCGCTTGCGGTGGTCGCGGCGATCGGTATCGGCCTCGGCTACGGCCCCGAGGTGCTCGAGAGCGGTAATTCCAGCGACGGTTCGCAGGCGGTACCGGCCAGTTCGACGCCGCGCTCGACCGTACCGACCACGGCGCCGCCGTCGACCACCGAAGCGGTGCACGGCACAGTGGCGGCTCCGCCCGTCCAGCTTCCGCCGAATACCCCGACGGAGGAACCGGCGCCGACGCAGGGCCCCAACACCTTCACCGTGGTGCCGGGCCTGCCGCCGATCGTCGTGCCGACGTTGCCGCCGGTGGTGTTGCCCGGTATGCCGCCGCCCGGGCGGTAGTTCAGTTCCTGGCGTGCCGGGCGCGAGGCGGCGCGGCGGTCGCCTTCTGCGCCCCGAAGGGGCGGGCGAGCAGCACCGCGATGCCGGTGGTCAACGGCACCGACAGGGCGAGGGCGATACCGCCGACCGCGGATCGGGTGATCTCGATAGCGACGGCGTCCCCGGTGAGCACATCGGTGATGGATCGTCCGGCGACGCTGAACAGCAGCAGCAGCGGTAGCGCGCCACCGGCGTAGGCGAGCACGAGGGTGTAGACGGTGCTGGCGATGTGGTCGCGGCCGACGCGCATGGCTGCGGTGAAGATCTCGCGCCGCGAGGCCCCTTCGTCGAGTGCGGCGAGTTCGAAGGCGGCCGAAGCCTGGGTGATGGTGACGTCGTTGAGCACGCCGAGCGAGCCGATGATGAATCCCGCGAGCAGCAGCCCGGTGATGCTGACGTGCTGAATGTAGGTGGCCACGTTGGTGTTCTGTTCTTCGGACAGCCCGGTGAGGTGGGTGACCTTCAACGTCAGCCACGACAATGCCGCCGCCACGAGCATCGATGCCAGCGTGCCGAGCAGGGCCGAACTGGTCCGCAGATTCAGTCCGTGCGCGAGGTAGAGCACCACGTAGAGGATCAGCGCTCCCGATACGAGCGCGACCGGGATCGCCGGTTTCCCGTCGAGCAGCGCCGGCAGCAGGAAGATCACCACGACGCCGAAGGCGAAACACAGCCCGACGAGCGCCCGGAACCCGCGCCACCGCGCGACGATGCAGATCACCGCGACGAACGCGATCACGATCAATGTCAGCGGCAACCCGCGCGAGTAGTCCTCGAACCCGTAGATGGTTCCGCCGCTCGGGTCGGCCGCGCGCACGATCCGGATCTCGTCGCCCACCCGCAGATCGGGTTGTCCCGGCCCCGGCGCGATTTCGAACAGCGTCTTCTTGCCCTCGTCGGGCCCCGACCGGATGTCGATGATGCTGCGCTGGCAGGAGTACCCCACCTGCGGCTGCACCGGCTTGTCGGGAAACGCCTTCCCGTGCGAGGGGCTCCCGCACAGCCCGACTTCCTGCATGACGACGGTCCCGGCCTCGGTCTGCACCGCCCCACCACTGACGGTCCCCATCGGCGCGGGAATATCGATCTCGGGCTTACTCGGCCACAACAGCGCGGTAGCAATCAACACCGCCACCCCGATAACCGCCAACAGCCCGACAACAACCTTGGCCGCGGTAGCCCCGATAGCGATGGGCCCCGAATGATCGTGGTGATGGTGGTGATGATGATCGCTCACCCGAGAGAGCTTAAGGGAATCCGTTTTCAAGAACGACTTGCTGACCCGCCACTCCGAGAACTTCTTGCCAGATCTAGATGCGGGGAGATTTATCCGGGCGGCCAGACCATGGCGGTCGGTACGTCAGCCCGTTCCCGATGAGTTACCCATGTACTCACCCCCGGTACAGGGCGGCGGAGAGCAGGGGGTTGTCTCCGCCGCCCTCAGGCAGGCGCCCAGGGGGGTAGGCGCGCGTACCTAGGGCTCTCGGTCGTCCAGGGGGGGTAGACGACCGGGCCGGGGCGCCGAAGCGCCGATGCCCACTGTACACAAAAGTTGGACTTTTGCGCTAGTGCATCTTCAAAATCCCCAGATTTCCCAACCCCGAGTTGGTTTCAGCCGGTCTAACCCTGTGCCGTCCCCGTCAAGGCCCCTGACACAGTGACACTCACTGTCGGTAACTGGACAGGAAGTTACCGAACCTTTCGATCGCCACCGCGAGGTCCCGCGCCCACGGCAGCGTCACGATCCGCAGGTGGTCGGTGGCGGGCCAGTTGAAGCCCGTGCCCTGCACCATGAGGATCTTCTCTTGTAACAACAGATCGAGCACAAGCTTCCCGTCGTCGTGGATCTCGTGCACATTCGGATCCAGACGGGGGAAGGCGTACAGCGCGCCGCGCGGCTTCACACACGACACACCGGGGATCATGTTCAGCCGCTCCCACGCCACATCGCGCTGCTCGAGCAAGCGTCCGCCGGGCAGGATCAGGTCCTCGATGCTCTGATGGCCGCCCAGCGCCACCTGGATGGCGTGCTGAGCGGGCACATTCGGGCACAACCGGGACGAGGCGAGCAGATCGATCCCCTCGAGGAATCCGGCCGCGTGGTCCTTTGGCCCGGTGATCGCCAGCCAGCCCGAGCGGTACCCGGCCACCCGGTAGGCCTTGGACAGGCCGTTGAACGTCAGGCACAGCAGGTCGGGAGCCAGCGAGGCCAGCGAGATGTGCTTGGCGTCGTCGTAGAGGATCTTGTCGTAGATCTCGTCGGCGAGCAGCAGCAACCGATGCTTGCGCGCCAGGTCGACGATCTGCTGCAGCACCTCCACCGAGTACACCGCGCCGGTCGGGTTGTTCGGGTTGATCACCAGCAGCGCCTTGGTGCGGTCGGTGATCTTCGATTCGATATCGGCGATATCGGGCTGCCAGCCGTTCTCCTCGTCACACAGGTAGTGCACCGGGGTGCCGCCGGCGAGGCTGGTCATGGCCGTCCACAGCGGGTAGTCCGGCGCCGGGATGAGCACCTCGTCACCGTTGTCGAGCAGCGCCTGCATGGTGACGGTGATGAGCTCCGACACGCCGTTGCCCAGGTAGACGTCGTCCACGTCGAGCTCGGGGAAGCCCGGCACCAGCTCGTAGCGGGTGACGATCGCGCGCCGCGCCGACAGGATGCCCTTGGACTCGGAGTACCCCTGCGCGTACGGCAGCGCCGCGATCATGTCGCGCATGATCACGTCGGGCGCCTCGAACCCGAACGGGGCCGGGTTGCCGATGTTGAGCTTGAGGATGCGATGGCCCTCGGCCTCCAGGCGTGCTGCCTGCGCGTGTACCGGCCCACGGATCTCGTAGACCACGTCCTGCAGTTTCTTCGACTGCTCGAGGACGCGCGGGGCGACATGCGGATGCTGTGGACTCACCCACCCCATGTTAGGGATGGTTGCCGACAACATTCACAGCCGGGGTTTGCCCGCCTGAGCCGCCGTTTCCAGGCAGAACTCCTCGATGCGCTCGTCGAGCCCACGCGCTTCGACCGCATTGCGGTAGTTCGGGGCGGCGATCCGGCGGCGCAGACCGACCAGCCGTTCGCCCAGCTGAGCGATGCGCCGGTCCTCCGGCAGGCCGAGCACCGGACGCAGCGCGTCGGCCGCACCGTCGATACTTCCGTTGATGAGGTGCGCGGCCGCGTTGTCGACGCGCGCCAGCGACTCGGCACCGTAGGAACGCTGCAGCGGCGGTCCGCTCGAGTACAGCGCGATCGCGCGTTCGGTGGCCGCGAGCGCCTGTTCGGCACGGCCGAGCTGGATGCAGGTGGCGCCCGCGTAGTAGGCGGCCTTGGCCGTCGGGAAGCCGAAGACCCCGCCGATCTCGTCGTGCAGTTCCTCGCGCCGGTCCGGATCGACCGACTCGGCCGTGCGTAGGCATCGGTCGGTCTCGGAGTCGTTCCCCAGCCGCGCCCACACTCGCGCCTCGATATTGAGCAACCGCACGCGGGCCAATCCGCCCGGCGCGAATTCCTGTCCACCACGCGCTAATTGGACGGCGTTGCGTGGGCGATCCGACCAGTTCTCGATCAGCGCGTGCATGCCGCGCGTCCATGCCCGCAACCCGTTGTGCCCGCTGAGTTCGGCGTAAGCCCAAGCGGCCCTGATCTGTTCGCCCGCGGCATCGAGGTAGCCGAGGTCGGTGCTCGCGTTGGCGAGCAAGCCGGACAGGGTGCCCGCCAGTAAATACAGGTGCGAGGTGTCCACCGGTTTCTGCTGCCCGTCGAGCAGCCGGTACACCCGCCGCCGCACCCGCAGCATCTCCACCATCATGGGAGCCGGTGCGGCATAGACGTATTCGGCGGCGATCCGTCGCACGTCGGCATCGAGCTGGGCCAACGTTGTCGGTCCGACATTGGTGCTCTCCGCGGCGGCCGCGTGTTCGCTGGCCTCGTGCGCAGCCGCCATGATCAACTCCCTCTCCGACATCAACTCGGGCACAGCGCTTTTGCTTACCCCCGCGTCGACGAAGGCGAGCAGGTCGGTCTCGCCCGCCGGGGCGAGCAGCGCCGTGAATCTGGCGCGGACCACCTCGTCGGAGCGGGCCAGCGACGTATCGAGTGCCGCCTGGTTCACCGGCCGCGGCTTCACCCGCGACCCACCGGCTTCCCATTTCGACACCAGCCGTTCGTGCACGCCCAGATGAGCCGCGAACTCCCGGATGCTCATTCGTTTGGCATCGCGAAGAGCTCTGGCCTCTCTACCCGTCCACTCCCCGACCACGACGTCACCTCATCCGATGGACAACATCTTCCAGAGTACGAGCGCGACAGTGAGACACACCACATGTTCGCCGAATCGGTTGTCTGAGGCAGCGAAAGGGCGGTGCGGGGCAGTGGTCACCGACCGCCGTGCGGGGCGATCCTGAAGGGGTGGAAGCCAGGACTGTCGATGACTGGGTGCGTTGCTACCAGCGCGAATTCGGGCTGCCCGTGCGCGAGCGTGGTGGCTTCGTGATGTTGCCGATCACCGATCGGCTGTGTGTGGTCCATCTGCCGACCGCACGCGCCGAGAAGGTGTTCGCGCGGTTGCGTGAGCAACGGACGGAAGGTCCCGTGCTCGCCCGTCAGATCCGCTGGAGCGTGCTCGCCACACCCGATGCCAGACCCACCGACGATCTCGCCGCCGAACTGTCGGGCCTCGATATCGACGTCCCCGGCATCGGCAGCGCCGTGATGCTCCCGACCAGCCTCGGCCGCTGGAGCCGCGAGGGCTGCCACTGGGTGCGCCCGCCGTGCCCCGGCGACGTGTTCCCGCCGCTCACGAACGTGCTGCGGATCGCGCTGGAAGTCGGTCCTCAGCGCGTCTCGACCGCGTTGAGCGAATCGGGCGACAGGGGGAAATTCAGGTACGACCGCGACGGCGTCGGCCCCCGCTGGCCCTGATACTTCGACCCGGCCGCCGCACTCCCGTACGGATGCTCGGCCGGACTCGTCAACCGGATCAGGCACAGCTGCCCGATCTTCATCCCCGGCCACAGCGTGATCGGCAGATTCGCCACATTCGACAGCTCGAGCGTGATGTGCCCGCTGAACCCCGGGTCGATGAACCCCGCCGTCGAATGCGTCAGCAACCCGAGCCTGCCCAGACTCGACTTGCCCTCCAACCGCCCGGCCAGGTCGTCGGGCAACGTGCACATCTCCAGCGTCGACCCCAGCACGAACTCCCCCGGATGCAGCACGAACGGCTCCCCCGGCTTCGGCTCGACCAGGCTGGTCAGCTCGTCCTGCTGCTGGGCCGGATCGATATGGGTGTACCGGCTGTTGTCGAACACCCGGAACAGCCCGTCGAGCCGAACATCGATACTCGACGGCTGAACCATCGACTCGAGCATCGGCTCGACCCCGAGCCGCCCAGCGGCGATCTCGGCGCGAATGTCACGATCGGAGAGCAGCACCGGCCCAGTTTAAGCAGGTGACGCCCCCACCACCCGACCGAGCCCCCGAAGACTTGCATCCCCGCACGCCAGTTCTGATAGAGTCGCGATCGCACAACTGCCGATGTAGTTCAATGGTAGAACTCCTGCTTCCCAAGCAGGTAGCGCGGGTTCGATTCCCGTCATCGGCTCTCCCGCCTCCTCGCGAGCTAGGTCAGACCTAGATCCGGGGAGGCTTTTTTGTGCCGCCCCCGCCACGCGAGCACCGCGAGCAGACCAGGGAACACGCCCCAGACGGTGACCAGCACGAGCCAGAACACCGGTGGTTGCGCGACCGGGCCGGGCTCGGGATGCTCGTAGCTCGGCAGCCTGAAAACTCCCGAGTACCACACGAGCCAAAGTGCGAAATCGACGGCGAACATCAAACAACCGCCGAGGATCGCCCACCTCCACCCACTCGCGACGCCAACGATCAAAGCCACACCCGCGAGACCCGCGACGACCAGCTTGGTGACGAGCAGAGCATGGCTACCCGCCGAAACCTCCTCGTCAGGCATGCCTTCGACCAGCAGCAGGAACGAGTAGACCAAAACCAGAACAGCGGCGACAGAGGCCCCGAGCCCGGAGAAGACGCGCGCCCAGAGGCTCGATGACGACATGACTGGCATGGTAGTCAAATTGGTTCTCCAGGCGGATGCCCTCCGCCCGACTCGACCACCACGTCTCCGCAACCGACGAGCCGTCTCCCGAACGGCTCGGGCTCGGCTGGGGTCGAAACCTCGAAGGAGTATCGGTGCGTGCTCGTAAATGGATGAGTTGCCTGTTGCTGGCGTCGGTAGCCATCACCCCGGTCGCCGGATGTAGTTCCTCGGGCGGTGAACAAATCGCCGTCCAGGACGGAAGTCCCGCATTGACAGCAGCTTTCGCTCGGCTCTTGGAAGAAAAGCGAAGCGCACGATTGGGCGATATCGTCGCGTCATCCGGCGCTCAGATCGGTCCGTGGGACCGCATGTACAGCTTCAGCTCCCCCAACACCAGCGACGAACTCAATCGGGCGTTGGGGACCGACGGAGCGAAATGGACCGGGTTGCACACCCACTCCGAATCTACGACGCAGGTGTTCGTACATGCCGGCAAAGTGGTCCTTGCCTACGACGACAGGGAACGGGGCCCGATTGTCAAGAGGCTGACCTACGCCACTTCGGACTCCCTCGTGAGTCCGAAGTCGGCTGTGACCAAGGGGATTGGCGGCGAACAAACAATCTGGTACCTGGAAGTGCAGGGATTCTCATGATCGAGCACTCAGGTGAGTAGGTCCGTCCGCTGCTGCCGCGACCTGCGGGAATCGCGCAGGCCGCGGCGGGATGCTCGACACCGGCGATGATCACCGGCGTGGTAGCAGCAAGGCCGGGATCAATGCGAGGGCGATCATGATCGGAGCGATCAGATAGGTGTGCTGGAACGCTTCGGCCAGGGCGGGAGCGAGTTCGGTGCGCTGGGTCGGAGCCATGTCGTGCAGGGCTTGCAGCCCGCCGGTCACCGGGAGCAGTGCGCCGAGGGTGACCGAGGAGACCGCGGTGCCGACCGCCAGGGCCGTGGTGCTGATCATGTTCAGCACCGTCGAGCCCGCAGGCTGATCCGCGCGGCTCAGGGACCGGGTGGCGGTGGTCATGACCGGCATCATGGTGCCGCCGCCACCGGCGCCCATGAGCAGCATGCTCGCGCCGAGTGCCCAGTACGACGCGTCCGCGTCCAGCTGGACGATGAACAGTACGAAACCGGTGAGTGCCACCGTGATCGATAGCGGCAGGTAGCGGCCGGGCGGAATCCGATCGATCAACCGGCCCGCCACCTGCATGGTGAGACCGGAGGCCAGCGCGAACGGGATGCCCAGCGCGCCTGCCACCAGCGCGGATTCGCCACGGACGACTTGGAAATACAAGGGCAGCAACAGCATCGAGCCGAAGTAGCCGCCGGCGAACAGGGCAAGCAGCAGCGCGGCGGGGCCGCTGATCCGGTTGCCGAGGACCCGCAGATTCAGCAGCGGATTCTCGGTGGTGAGGGACCGTCGCACGAAGGCGGCGATGAGCACGGCCCCGGCCACCAGCGGGACAAGCACGGCGGGCGTGGCGAATCCGGCCTGCTCACCGGCCGCGGTAACCCCGTAGATCAGCAGGGCCAGACCTGGCGACATCAACAGGAGCCCGGGCAGGTCGAGTGCGTGCCGAGGTTCCGGCAGATCGTCGGGCACTATCCGCGCGGCCAGGACCAGCACCAGCACACCCATCGGCAGGTTGATGAAGAACATCCACCGCCACGACACCTCATCGATAAGGTAGCCGCCGATCACGGGCCCGAGCAAGGGGCCGACCAGAATGGCCAGACCAAGGGTGCTCATCAGCCGCCCGAGCCCGTCCGGCCCGGCCGCGCGCAGCAGGATCGTCATCGCGACCGGCATGAGCAGCCCGCCACTGGCGCCCTGCACGACCCGGAAAGCAATGAGCGACTCCATGTTCCACGCCACCCCGGCCAGCACGGAACCGATCGCGAACGCGGCGACCGCAGTCAGGTACAGCCGTTTGGCACCGAACCGGCCGACCAGCCACGCCGAGGCGGGCACCACGGCGCCGAGCGCGAGCGAGTAACCGGTCGCCACCCACTGGATGGTGTTCAGGCCCGCGTCGAATTCCGCGGACAGCGTGTTGATCGAGACATTGACGATGGTCTGGTCCAGCGTGGCCATGATCGTGCCGAGCACTAGCACCAGGGCGATGGTCATCGGATTGCGGGCAGCGACGGGCGCTGCAGCCTTCGCGGTAGTGGTCACGACCCTCACGCCCCGTACGGGTTCGCGGCACGGGCGGTACGCAATGCCTCACCCCACCAAGTCAATTGCTTCAGCATGGTCTTGGTGGCGGTGACCGCGTCGGACGGATCGGCCAGCTCACCCGCGTCATCGAATCGACGCCACGGATTCGCGAAGCTGACCGTGTCACGGATGGTGACGGCATGCAGTTCGGCGAAGACTGGCCGCAGATGTTCCACCGCGCGCAGCCCACCGGAGATCCCGCCGTAGGAGACGAAACCCACCGGCTTGGCCTGCCATTCGACGTGATGCTCGTCGATCAGATTCTTCAGCGCACCCGGGTAGCTGTGGTTGTACTCTGGCGTCACCACCACGAAAGCATCAGCACGGGAAAGCTTTTCAGCGGTCTCAGCTCGTGATTTGTGATCGGTAGCCGCACCGAAGGCATGCGACAGCGCGACCTCCCGGGTATCGACGATCTGGACCTCGAGAGTGTCTTGTCGCCGCAGCCGACCGACGAACCAGTCCGCAATGGTCGTGCCGAATCGACCCTCCCGCGTACTGCCGATGACTACCGCAACCCGCAGCGGAGCCGCGACAGCCCCGCCCTGCGACCCTTCGATATCGACGTGGTTGCTCATGAGGCCCCTCCTCTGGACAATCGCGCCGCCTTGGCGCTGCCCACAGCCTCCAACCTCAACTAAAATTCAGGTCAACCCCGTGTGATCGGGGCCATACCCGACCACCCCACCTTGCTCGGGTTGTTCAGCCGCCCAGCTTCACGCACTCGGCGGCGATCTTCGCTTGAGCCGCACCCACTTTGGCCGCGTCTTCCTCGTTGAGCTCCTTGGCCTGGTCGCCGGCCTGGCCGTTGGCGACCATCACGCGCAGGCCGTCTTGGGACATGCCCGAGTCGAGGAAGACCTGGGCGGCGCAGTCGGCGAGCGACACGTCCTTCAAACCCTTGTCCTGCAGGGATTTCGACAGTTCCGCCTGGGTTACCGCAGGCTCTTCGCTGCCGCAGGCCGACAGTGCCGGCAGCGCGATGAGCGCTGCGGCGATCAGACAGATCCGCACTCTGTGTGTCCTCCCGGTCGACACGCATCGGCCGATGCGTGGCCGAGTTGGATCATGCCCGAACGGCGGCGGATGGGCCACACCCTCGAACTGACTCACGAGTAAGATCGGGTCATGGGAGAGCACATCGATCTGCGGTTCGAGAACGCACGCGCTTATGTCACGCTGAATCGTCCGGCGAAACACAATGGACTGACGCTGGAAATGTTGCGTGACCTGGTCACGGCGGCCGACGCGGTGTCCGGGCACAAGGAAATTCGCGCGGTTATCGTGACAGGTAACGGCCCGAGTTTCAGTAGCGGACTCGATATAGCCGCCGCGACCCGCGACCCGATCGCCATTGTGCGGGAATTCCTGCCGCGACCGTGGCGGGGCACCAATACTTTTCAGGAAGCCTGCTGGGCATGGCGTCGCCTCGACGTCCCGGTGATCGCCGCGGTGCACGGCCGCTGCTTCGGCGGCGGACTGCAACTCGCCCTCGCCGCCGACTTCCGCATCGCCGCTCCGGACGCCGAGTTCTCGGTGATGGAAGCCGCGCACGGCCTCATTCCCGACATGTCGGGCACCGCGTCGTTGTCGCAGCTCATCGGCATCGATCAGGCTCTACTGCTCACCATGACCGCCGAACGCGTCGACGCCGATCACGCCAGAAGGATCGGTCTGGTCACCGATATCGCCGACAGTCCGGTGGCCGCCGCCGAGTCCCTGGCCGATCGGATCGCGGCCCGCGACCCCCGCGCGGTCGCCGCCGCCAAGCGCCTGTTCGACCGGTCCTGGCACCGGCCCGCACGCGGCAGTTTCGCCGCCGAGCGTGCCGCACAAATTCCCCTGCTGCTCCGTAAGGCAATTATTCGCTGACGGGGACAAGTAAACGCCACCCCAACACTAGGTCGCCTCACAGTACTTCGGCCCGCGTCCGGCTGTTAGTTTCAGTTCACCAATCCGACGGAAAAAGTGCACCGAATCAAACAGGTGCGCTTATTCCCGTGTGCCCGGAGGCTGACGTGAACGAATCCGGCTCGCTCGCAATGACCGTATTGGCGGGGGCCGCGGCGGTACTGCTCGTCGGGACGGCGCCCGCCGCGGCCGACCCGAACGCCATCAACCCGATCCCGGTCCTCAACGGCACCTACGGCCTGCCGGTCCTGCACGGCCGGGCGCAGGCCGTGTTCCAGGTGACCGGCATGGCGAGCCCGAACGCCACCCACACCTACAACGTCCTCGGCACCGACCTGGGGATCATGTGGGACAACGGGCGCGGCGAGATGCTCACCGCGTTCGGTGACACCGCGGGCGTCGGCCTCCCGAACCTGTTGCGCGACAGCAAGTGGGCTTGGCGTTCGAACTTCCTGGCCCGCAGTTTCAGCCGCAACCCGGCCGAGGGCATCCATTTCCACAGTGTGGTGCGCGACGGTATCGGCCAGGCCCGCGAACTCGTCTTCAGCCCGAAGGACGGCGAGGAGATCAGCCGGATCCCCACGGCGGGCGTGTCGGTCGGCGGCGTGCAGTACATGTCGTTGATGTCGGTGCGCAGCTGGGACGCACCCGGCGAGTGGACCACGAACTATGCGGGGTTGGCCGTGTCGTCGGACAACGGCGAGACATGGGCGGACCTTGCCCATACCCGGAGACCGAACGACAACGGCCACCACAAGTTCCAGATGAATGCCTTCCTGAAGGACGGCGGCTTCGTCTACGAATTCGGCACCCCGCCGGGCCGCGACAACGAAGCCTTCCTCGCCCGCGTACCCGAGGGCGAGATCGAGAACCTGGACGCCTACGAGTACTGGGACGGCGGCGGCTGGAAGCGCGGCGACGCGAACGCCGCGGCCCCCATCATGGCCGGGGCAGCCGAACTGTCGGTGATGTACAACGAGCACCTCGGCCAGTTCGTCTCCCTCACCACCGACCCCGCCAATTCGGTGGTGCTGCGCCGCGCACCGTCACCGGAAGGCCCGTGGAGCCCGCCCGAAGTCCTCATCGATGCCCGCGAACTCCCCACCGCCTACGCCCCACAGATCTTCCCGTACCAGACCGGCCGCGACCTCTATTTCCTCACCACCGTCCACACCCAGTACAACGTCATCCTGATGCGCACATCCCTCTGACAGTTCGATCACGGGCTACCATGACAGCGACATCCCGCCAGCCGCGTCGCAACCGAGAACGCACCCGAGTCTGGCCAGAATTCGCGGGGAGGCGGAACAGCATGGACGCGGCGGAGTGGGACGCACGCTATGCCCGCAGCGAATTGGTCTGGGGCGCACCGCCCAACAGCACGGTCGTCGAATACGTCCACGGCCTCGACCGCAGGCTCCCGCTGCAAGCCGACGGCACCGCCGCCCCGATGCGCGCCCTCGACCTGGCCTGCGGTGAAGGCCGTCACGCGCTGTGGCTGGCCACCCATGGCTGGCAGGTGCAGGCCGTCGACTTCGCCCAGGTGGGTATCGACAAGGGGCGAACGGTCGCCGCGCGCCTGTCGCGTTCGGTACGTTCGCGCGTCGAGTGGACCTGCGCCGACATCACCGACCTCGATGCGGCGGGCGTCAGCGGTCCGTTCGAACTGATCCTGATGGTCTTCGTCCACCTGCCACCGCAGGAACGCCGCCAACTCCTTCACCAACTCGCGTCGATGCTCGCCCCCGGCGGCATGCTGCTGGTTTTGGGCCACGCCACGCGCAACATCACCGACGGTTACGGCGGCCCTCAGGATCCGACGATCCTGTTCGCTCCCGACGACATCCGCGCCGATCTCGACGGCACCGGCGTCACCATCACCGCCGCCCGCGAGGTGTTCCGCCCCACCGAGGGCGCCGATGCCATCGACGCTCTTGTCGTGGCCGAGTCAGTCGAACCGACCGCGTAGCTGCTCGGCGAAAGCCCTGGCCGAGGCCAGATCGTCCGCGCTCGGCCGACCCTTGTTGAGCCCGCCCATCAGCGCGAGCGGTCCCATGGTGTCGAGCCCACGGCAGGAGAACCCGCCCACCAGCTCGAATCCTTTGTCTTCGAGCTGATCACCGAGATTGCGCAGGTACGGACGCACACGCAGCTCGGGCAGCCCGCTGGTCGCGAAGATGAAAGCGTCGCGGTTCTGGCCGGCGGGCAGCGCGTCGACGAAGGCGCGCAGCCGGGCGTCGAGCGACATCCAGTACACCCCCGACCCGAACCCGATCAGGTCGTAATCACCCAGTTCGGCGGCGCTGATCTCGGCCGGATCCACCACACGCGCGTCGAGCACCGAGCCGATGGCGTCGGCGACCTTCCTGGTATTGCCGAGCGCTTTGGACGTGCACACGATGAGCGCTTTCATTGGCTCCCCCTACCTGGTCCGATGTGCCGAAAGCCTAACTCCACCGGCCGAACCACGGTTGCACTGTCGCCGCGATCACGTCGAATCCGGTGCGGAAGGAGTGAGGTTGTTTGGGAATGACGCGAACCTCGGCGGCATCGGCCGGGTCGGGGATCCCGAAGGGGTCGCTGCCACCGTTGATGACGACCACCTGCGCGTCGCCCACCGACACCAGCTCGTCGCGCCGGGACTTCTCGGGCTTTCCGGGCGGGTGCAGCGGGAAAGACAGGGCGATCACCCCGCGCGCGCCCAGTTCGACGGCGGTCCGGCACGCCACCCGCGCACCATTGCTCCGGCCGCCCTGGACGAGCGACACACCGGGGAACCGATCGCGCAACGCCGTGACGATCTCGACCCATGCCTGGTCCTGGGCCACCGCATTGCCCGGCGCCCGCCGCCCGGCAACCCGGTACGGCTGCACCACACGGGCTACCGCGGCACCGGCGGCGAGGGCCGAATCACGCACGGTGAGAATGTCTTTCGCATCGACGCCGCCGCCCGCCCCATGGGTCATCACCAGCAGGAATGCCGGGTCGGCCACCTCGTCGAGCTCGATCTCGGCCGGTCCGGCTGACGTCTCGATGCGCACACCTCACGGTAGCCCCGCGGTCGCCGCGAGCAACGTCCCGGCACGCGCGCGTGTTTTTCACGTCACATTGCGTGCGAACCCCTTTGCCGAGAGCCTTACCCATCGGTAATATGGTCAATAAGTTACCCGCGAGTAGCATGCGGAAAACCGGTCAGCTACCCGGTGGACGACCTGACGGGCGGGAACGGCACACAACCGACCGCACCAGAACTCAACGGAGAGTGAGTACTCACATGGGCCACTACAAGGCAAACGTTCGCGACCTCGAGTTCAACCTCTTCGAGGTTCTCGGCGTCGGCAAGGTGCTCGACGCGGGCGCCTTCGGCGACCTCGACACCGACACCGTCAAGGAAATGCTCTCCGAGGTCCGCCGCCTGGCCGAGGGCCCGCTGGCCGACTCGTTCGCCGACGCCGACCGCAACCCGCCGGTCTTCGACCCGAACACCCACACCGTCACCATCCCCGAGTCCTTCAAGAAGTCCTACAAGGCGCTCGAGGACGGCGAGTGGGTCAAGGTTCCGCTGCGCGAGGAGCTCGGTGGCCTCGGTGCCCCGTCGGTCATCGGCTGGGCCCTTGCCGAGATGGTGCTCGGCGCCAACCCGCCGATCCAGATGTACGCCGCAGGCGCGGGCTTCGCCCAGGTGTTCTACAACAACGGCACCGATGAGCAGAAGGAATGGGCGAAGAAGATCGCCGACCGCAACTGGGGCGCCACCATGGTGCTGACCGAGCCCGACGCGGGCTCCGACGTCGGCGCCGGCCGCACCAAGGCGATCAAGCAGGAGGACGGCTCCTGGCACATCGAGGGTGTGAAGCGCTTCATCACCTCGGCCGACTCCGACGACATGTTCGAGAACATCATGCACCTGGTGCTGGCCCGCCCCGAGGGCGCCGGACCGGGCACCAAGGGCCTGTCGCTGTTCTACGTCCCGAAGACCCACTTCGACTTCGAGACCGAGACCTTCGGCGACCGCAACGGTGTGTTCGTCACCAACGTCGAGCACAAGATGGGCATCAAGGCCTCGGCCACCTGCGAGCTGACCTTCGGTGGCCACGGCGTGCCCGCCAAGGGCTGGCTGGTCGGCGAGGTGCACAACGGCATCGCCCAGATGTTCGACGTCATCGAGAACGCGCGAATGATGGTGGGCACCAAGGCCATCGCGACCCTGTCGACCGGTTACCTGAACGCGCTCGAGTACGCCAAGACCCGCGTGCAGGGTGCCGACCTCACCCAGATGACCGACAAGACCGCGCCGCGTGTGACCATCACCCACCACCCGGACGTGCGTCGCGCGCTGGCCATGCAGAAGGCCTACGCCGAGGGCCTGCGCGCCATCTACCTCTACACCGCCGCGCACCAGAACCCGGAGATCGCCGAGGCCGTCTCGGGTGCCGACAAGGACGTCGCGTTCCGCGTGAACGACCTGCTGCTCCCGATCGTCAAGGGTGTCGGTTCCGAGCGCGCCTACCAGTACCTGACCGATTCGCTGCAGACCTTCGGAGGCTCGGGCTTCCTGCAGGACTACCCGATCGAGCAGTACATCCGCGACGCGAAGATCGACTCGCTGTACGAGGGCACCACCGCCATTCAGGCGCAGGACTTCTTCTTCCGCAAGATCGCCCGCGACCGCGGTGTGGCCCTGGCCCACGTGGCGGGCCAGATCCAGAAGTTCCTGGACGCCGACAACGCCAACGAGCGCCTCAAGGGTGAGCGCAAGCTGCTCGCCACCGCGCTCGAGGACGTGCAGGCCATGGCCGCCACCCTGACCGGCCACCTGATGGGTGCCCAGGAGCAGCCGTCCGAGCTGTACAAGGTCGGCCTGGGTTCGGTCCGCTTCCTGATGGCCGTCGGCGACCTGTTCATCGGCTGGATGCTGCTGAACCAGGCCGAGATCGCCCTGGCCGCCCTCGACAACGGCGCCACCGGTTCCGACGTGCCGTTCTACACCGGCAAGGTCGCCTCGGCCCAGTTCTTCGCCCGCAACGTCCTGCCGGAGCTGACCGCCACCCGTCAGATCCTCACCACGCTGGACAACGACATCATGGAACTGCACGAAGCCGCCTTCTAACCCGCCTCCCCGCGTATTTTGGCCAGACTCAGGTGCTGGGCGAGATGCGTTGGCGGCCAGACGGAGGTCGTGGGTGAGTTAGCCAGTACCCGGTGAGTTACCCATGTGCTTGCGAGATCTGTTGAACGGCCCGGAGCTTTTGCTCCGGGCCGTTTTCTATTCGGTGCGGTCCGGTGCGAAGTAGTGTTCGGCGCCGCGCTGCTCGACCGTCTCAAGGAGCATCTGCACGAAGGCTCGTAAGCGCGCCGTTTCCGCGCCGGGCATCCATACCGGGCGCCACACGTGGCCCTGTCCGTCGCTGAACGGGACGTATACCGTTCCTCGCCGGGGGTAGTGCCGCTCGGCGTGGGCTCCAGCCGGGTGGACGCCGGCGCCGAAAGCGACGGCGGTCAGTACGTCTTCGAAGGTTTGGGCACCGTTCGGGCCTGCCGGGCTGATGTGCCAGGTTTCGTCGAGGTAGCGGTGCCAGTAGGCGCCTGCGGGCCCGCCGATGGCGATCACTTCGGCGCCCGCGGTGGTGCTGTCGATCGAACTTCTGCGGGCGAGGGCGTGATCGCGCGGAACCACCAGGCCCGTGGGCTCGGTGAGCAGGACCGGACCGGCGACCAGGTCGTTCTCGCCGACCGGAGAGTGGCTGATGACCAGGTCGAGTTCGTCGCGGCGCAGCGGGCCGAAGACATCGCCCAGGTGGACCTCGCGGGCGTGTACCTCGCATTCGGGATGGCGGTTGCGGAACTCCAGGACGGTGTCGACCAGCAGGCTCGCCGCCAAACCGCCGAGGTAGCCCACGCGCAGCGTCCCTTCCACGCTGCGTGCCGCCGCCTGCGCGCGTTCGATGGCCCGGTTCAGCTGCGTGCGGATCGGGAGCAGGTCGTCGCGCAGTATCCGGCCGACCGGCGTGAGCCGCACCTGGCGGCTGGTGCGTTCGAAAAGCTGTGCGCCGAAGTGTCGTTCGAGCTTCTTGATGGTTTGGCTGACCCGCGCCTGCGTCAGATACAGCCGTTCGGCGGCCCGTCCGAAGTGCAGTTCCTCGCACAGGGCCAGGAAGATCTCGATCTCCTGCCGTTCCATAACTCCCGCTAATCGACCATGTCGGCGACGGCCGTTGATGCACGTGAACGCGACCGGCAGTCTGAAATCACTCCATTCGAAACCGTACGTCCGGGTACCGACACGAATGGCCTTAACGGAAGAATTTTCCCACTAAGGGAGTTGCACACTCACATGACCACGACACTGACCGCCCCGCCCCGGGCGGGGACCGACCGGCCGACCCTCGCCCTCGGCGCGCTTGCGCTGGGCGCCTTCGGAATCGGCCTCACCGAATTCGTCATCGTCGGCCTGTTGGGCGTGATCGGCGACGACCTGTCCATCTCCGTCCCGACCGCAGGCCTGCTGGTTTCCGGCTATGCCGCGGGCGTCGCCGTCGGCGCGCCGCTGATGACCGCGCTGGGTTCGCGGGTCCCTCGCAAGACCATGCTCGCGACACTCATGGGCCTCTTCATCGCGGGCAACCTGTTGTCGGCCCTGGCCCCCACCTATGAACTGCTGTTCACCGGCCGGATCGTCGCCGCGCTCACCCACGGCGCGTTCTTCGGCATCGGTTCGGTGGTGGCGGCGAGCCTGGTGGCACCCGACCGCCGGGCCGCCGCCATCGCCACGATGTTCACCGGGCTCACCCTGGCCAATGTCGCCGGCGTGCCGCTAGGGACCGCGCTCGGTCAGGCATTCGGCTGGCGGTCGACATTCTGGGCGGTGACCGCCGTCGGGGTGGTCGCACTGCTCGCCGTTCTCATGCTGGTTCCGCATCAGCCACGCGGCGAATCCATCTCTCTGACAAAGCAATTGGCGGTCTTCACTCGCCCGCAGGTGTGGCTGGCGCTGTCGATCACCGCGCTCGGATTCGGTGCCGTCTTCGCGGCGTTCACCTTCTTCGAACCGATCCTGACCGAGGTGACCGGCCTGCCCGACGGTGCCGTCCCGTGGCTGCTGGTCGTTTTCGGCGTCGGCCTGTTCGCGGGCAATATCGTCGGCGGCCGACTGGCCGACCGCGCCCTGCTGCCTACGCTGATCGGCGCGCTCGCCGCCCTGACCGTGGTACTGATGATCTTCGCGGTAGTCGCCGGGCACCCGGTCGGCGCGGCCGTCAGCATCCTTGCGCTCGGCGCGACCGGTTTCGCCATCGTGCCCGCCGTCCAGATGCGCGTACTCGACACCGCGGGCGGCGAATCGGCACTCGGCTCGGCCGCCAATATCTCCGCCTTCAATATCGGCATCGCGGTGGCCTCCTGGCTCGGCGCCGCCGCCATCGACGCCGGGTTCGGCCTGACCGCGCCCGCCTGGATCGGCGCAGCTCTGGCTGCCGCCGCCCTGCTCACCACCCTGTTCGCCCGCGCGCTCGAGCGCCGCGGCTAGACCGACTACCGAGAATCGACGAACCCATGCACGTCTGGAAGAAGATGATGACCGCCGCCATCGCGATCACCGCCACCCTCACCGCAGCCTGCACCAATACCCAGGCCGCCCCTGCCGACACCGCGAGCACCGCCTGGTCGGTGCCGATGCAGCAGCCGAGCACCGGCTTCGAGCCGAACTGGTCGCTCGACGGTTTCGCCCAGCACACACTCCGGCAGGTCGTCCGGGTCACCACCGGCGGTGATTCCGCCCGGATCACCCTCTCCAACCGCTTCGGCCGCACCGATCTCCGCATCGCCGCGGCCACGATCGCCCGCACAGATTCCGGGGCTCGCGTTCATCAGGACACGCTGCGTCCCCTTCGCTTCCACGGCAGCGAAACCGCCACCATCGCCCCCGGCACCGACCTGACCAGCGATCCCGCCGAGCTGCAGCTGGCTCCTCTCGAATTCGCCACGGTCACTTTGTATCTGGACGAACCCACCGGGCCCGCCACCTTCCACGCCCAGGGCTATGCGACGTCGTACCGCGCCGCCGGCAACCACGCCTCCGACGCCGACGCGACCGCCTTCACCGAGACAACACGCTCCTGGTACTACCTGTCGAGCGTGCGGATGAGCGGCGACGCCGCCGCGGATGGGATCGTCGCGTTCGGTGACTCGATCACCGACGGTTTCGGCTCCGACAACGACGGCAACAACCGCTACCCCGACGCCCTGGCCGACCGCCTCGCCGCCGCAGGCACTCCCCGCCCCGTCCTCAACGCGGGCATCGGCGGCAACACCATCATCAGCGATTCGCCCTGGTACGGCGAGAGCGCCTTGCGCCGCTTCGATCGTGACGTCCTCGCCCAAGACGGCGCCCGCACGGTCGTCATGCTCGGCGGACTGAACGATATCGGCTTCTCTGAGGTGGACCTGCCGACCTACAAGCCCAATCCGGTCGTCACCGTCGAACAGCTGATCGCGGGCTACCGCGACATGATCGCCCGCGCCCACCGAGCCGGGCTGCGTGTGATCGGCGGAACCCTCCTGCCGATGAAGGGCGCCGAGTACTACACCCCCACCTCCGCCGCGAAACTGCGCGCACTGAACGAATGGATCCGTACCAGCGGCGAATTCGACGCCGTCGCCGACTTCAACACCGCCGTCGCCGACCCGGCCGACCCGGAGCGCCTCGACCCCGCCTTCGATTCCGGCGACCACAAGCACCCGAACGCCGCAGGCTACCGAGCAATGGCCGCCGCAATCGATCTGGACTCCCTCTAGGCTCACCTCTCCCGGACGGTCCGGAGCTTTCGAGCTCCGGACCGTTTCGTTGTTTCCGGGTGATCTTTGCGGCGTACTCTTGGTTTTACCGTCGTCGGGGTGAGGCTCGGGGGTTGGGATGGCTGAAAGTTCTGCGCTCAGTGTGTATTTGCGCGAGCGGCGGTTGGCGGCGGGGTTGGCGCGGGCGGAGCTGGCAGCTCGGGCGCAGATGGCGCCGCTGCTGGTCACGCAGATCGAGACCGGGGCGCTGGTGCCCAATACCGCGATGCTGCAACGGCTTTTCGACAGTCTCGATGTGCCGCCGTGGTACCGAAAGCACATTCTCGTGCTCGGTCTGCCGTCGGTCGATACCGGCGCCGCGCCGACGGCACCGTCGACCGAGGATCTCGCCGACCTCGGCAGTCTCACCCACCCGGCCTGCTACCAGCGCTTCCCCACCATGGACCTGCTCGCCGCGAACGCCGAGTACCAGCGCATCTTCCCCGGCACCGGCGCCGGGGTGAATCTGCTCGAATGGATGTTCCTGAATCCGGCCGCCAAGAAGGCGCTGCTCGACTGGACCACCGAAGCCCAGGTGCTGGTGCATGCCTTCCGCATGCTGTCGCCGCTCGCTCCCACTCAGCGCGTCACCGCGATCACCACCGCCTGTGCGGTCTCACCCGATTGGGATGCGGTGTGGGCCAGCGAGATCCGGCCGCAGGACGTCGCCCGCCGACACGTCCGCGTACGCGACCGAACCACCGGCGTCGAACGGCGCTACCTGCTTCGCATCTACGACCCGGCCTTCCCCACCCGTCCGTGGTGGCTGTACCGGATGATCCCGTCGCGGTAAACACACAAAACGGCGCCCGTCGAAATCCGACGGGCGCCGTGTTGAACTGCCTCGATGCTCAGCCGGCCGACCCGGAGGCGAAGGCGGCGAGCAGGGGCAGGATCTGGACCAGGGTGTCGAACATGCTTCTCCTTCTAGACGAATAGTCACTTCTTATCAGCGCCGAATTACGCAGCACATAATTCGGATGAACGTGAGAAGAACTCATCTGCACCGACGGCCGGTCCCGTCGGTGCGTTCGCACCCGGTCCAGGGGCTGTTACTCGGCAGGCGTCTCGGCGGTGCCGCTGCTCAGCAGCGCGAGCAGCGCGGCCAGATCCAGGCCTTCGGCAGAACCGGTGGCGGGCTCCTCCGCCACGGTCTCGGCCTCGCCCGAGCCGCTGCTCAGCAGGGCGAGCAGGGCCGCCAGGTCCAGGCCCTCGAGCGAGCCGGTGGGCTCCTCCGCGACCGGCTCGGTTTCCGCGGTGCCCGAGGTGAGCCCGCTCAGCAGTTCCGACGACCCGGTGGCCGGGTCCTCGGCGGCCGCGACCCCCATGCCCATCATCGACATGCCAGCCGCCGCGACCATCGCCACACCGAATGCACGAATCTTTGCCATTGTGAACCCCTCATCTTTCAGATTTGCGGCGAATTTCCGCCGCACATGATGTCTAGCACCGCGTCAGGCTCGCGCGGCAGACGTCTGAAAGGGGGGCAAGACGGCTGCCGAGTGTTTGCTCAGGCGCCCGAACCGCTGGTCAGCAGGCGTATCAGGCCCGTCATCGCCCACAGCATTGTCGTAACCGGCCACGTCGGCCATTCTTCCGCGATACCGAACACCCGAAACCCCTTGTTACTCAGCAATTCACCGTAAAGTCGACAGCTTAGTGATCAACCGATGCGGAACCGATTCCGGTACTCCGCAGGCGTGGTGTCGAGCCGTCGGCGAAAGGCGCGCGCCAGCGTATCGACGGTGTTGAACCCACAGCCGGCCGCGATGCGCTGCAGTGTTTCGTCGCTCGTCTCGAGCCGTTGCCGCGCGACCTCCACTCGCGCCGCCTCGATATAGGCGGCAGGCGTCATCCCGAGCTCGGTGCGGAAAATCCGCGTGAGCTGGCGTTCACTCACATGCGCCTGTTCGGCCAGCTCGGTCACCGTGAGTGGTCGGGCGATATTGCCCGCGATGTAGTGCCGCAACTCGTCGATGCGGCGGGTGGTGGAGACCGGCTCGAGCGAAACACTGAACTGGCTCTGTCCGCTCGGCCGCTTCAAGAACATCACCAGCTGACGGGCGACGCGCAGCGCGAGTTCCTCACCGAAGTCGTCGGCGACCAGGGCCAGCGTGAGATCGAGACAGGCGGTGAGCCCCGCACCGGTCCACACATTGTCGTCGCGGATATAGATCGGATCGGCATCGACGCGCACCGCCGGATGCTCGGCGGCGAGTTGGTGCGCGGTCGACCAGTGGGTGGTGGCGCGCTTGCCGTCGAGCAACCCCGCCGCCGCGAGCACATGCGCCCCGACACACACCGAAGCCACCCGGCGAGCACCGGTCGCCATCGTCGAAACAGCCTCTACCACAACTGGTTCCACGACCGCGCGAACTTGTCGTCGTTCATCGGTCTCGACCGCGCCCGGCACGACAATCGTGTCGATCCGGCGCCCGGCCAACCCGTCGAACGTCACGTCAGGCAGCACCCGGACACCCGCCGAGGTCGTGACGGGATCCAGCGTCTCGGCGGCCAGCACCACTTCGTAGCCGGTCGGCTCGTCCATCTCCCGCTGCAGCAGCGAGAACACCTCGGGCGGCCCCGTCACGTCGAGCAGGTCGACCCCCTCGAACAGCACCACCACAATGAGCCGTCCCACTATCCACCTCCTGTCGATGTCTGAATCTGCAGGTTACATGACATTGCAGACATCCCTGCCCGGCCATAGCGTGGAGCCATGACCTCCACAACCCTGCGCCAGCTCAGCGGCCTCGACGAAACCCCCGCCGCCCTCGCCACCTCGACCCTGATCCTGGTCGACTACCAGAACACCTACACCCGCGGTGTCATGGAACTGACCGGCTGGGAGCAGGCCATCGACGCCGCCGCCGACCTGCTCGAGCAGGCCCGGCAAGCAGGCACCACCGTCATCCACGTGATGCACAACAGCGGCGAGGGCAGCCCCTACGACATCACCACCGACATCGGCCGGATCCACCCCAAGCTCACCCCCACCGCCGACGAAGCCGTCGTGGTGAAGTCCTTCCCCAACTCCTTCGTCGACACCGAACTCGGCGACCTGGTCGACGCCGCGGGCAACGAATCCGTCGTCATCGCCGGCTTCATGACCCACATGTGCGTCACCTTCACCACCGAAGGCGCCTTCCTCCGCGGCAACAAACCCACCGTCGTAGCCAACGCCTGCGCCACCCGCCCCCTCGCCGAAGTCACCGCCCCCCAACTCCACGCCGCCGCCCTCGCCACCATCGGCGATATCTACGGAGTGGTTGTCCCGACCCCGGCCGCCCTCACCGTCGGATAACCCGCCAGATCGCACGACGCGAGGTCATGCGCCGACCGGGTAGCGTGCCTGGAATGCGAGCCTCCGGTCGGCACCGGCGGCGATCCGGTCGAGTTCGTCATCGAGTGCCATGAATACCTGCCAAGATTCCCGGCCATCAGCGACGGCCAGGTGCCGCACCACCAACTCCTCGAGTTCAGGAACGCGCTTCGCCTTCCACACCTTGTCGGCCAGGCTGACGAGCAGGTCCTCCATCCGCACCTCGGGCGCGGTCCACGAGCCGTGGGTCCACGCGAAGCGCGCCGATTCCTCGGCAAACCCGTGCGCCACAAGCAGTTCGTACCCGGCCTGCTCGTGGGCCGAGCCCGGCCCCGACAACTCGTCCGGATGAAGAATCTTTCCGATGTCATGTGTTGCCGCGCCGAACAGCACAGCATCGCGGTTGAACAACAGGCCTCGGTAGTGGCTGTCGACCCAGTCGACCAGCTCACACGCCACGTGGTGAACTGCTCGGAGATGAGCGGCCAGACGAGGTGGAGCCGCGAGATTTCGGAGGAGATCTTCCACTCGCGTGGGCAGCGGTCTGAGCCCAGGATCAGTCAGGGCTTGTTGAAGCAGCATGCGGCTCACCGCTGGCCCTTCCGGTAATGATCACGAGGTCTTGGGATCTCAGCCCTCGGCAAGTTCGAGCTGAGCCAGTATCTGGCGGACCGCTGTGGCTTCCCTCGGCAAGCGGTTCGCGAGGAGGTTCCAGAGGATGTTGTGGTCGACAGCGTCATAGTTGTGCGCGACCAGATTCCTCGTAGCCTTGACCCCGCGCCAGGCGACCTCCGGATGCGCGGCCATGAATTCCTCCGGCAGCCGCGCCACCGACTCGCCTAATCGGTGCAGAACTGCCTCGGCCGCCAGCCTGGTGATCTCGTCGGAATCGTAAGCGGATTTGCCGCCGCTGACGATTCTGGCCGCCATCTCACTGAAGGTGAGGAAGTCTCGAAGGCTCTTGGCTGTTCGTTCGGCACGGTGGCCGCTCACAGCGGCTTGGCCTCGTCCCGGATCGGGTGCGGACCTGGCGGCAGCCCACCTTCGGATACCAGATCGACATGCAGGCCGGTTAGCTCCTCCAAGTCGAGCATCAGCTCGGCCATATCGACCAGATCCGCGTCGGCATCGAACCGCACAAGCAGATCGACGTCACTACCCGAAACATCTTCGCCCCGCGACACCGAACCGAAGACGCGCACTCGGTTTGCCTTGTGCCGCAACGCCAGTGCGATGATCTGATCCCGGTGCTGAGCGATCACTCCGGACGGGCGTGGTTTGGCCGCCTCCCGCAGCCGACTCAACATTGTCGCCGAAGGCCGCCGCTTCCCGCTCTCATAGGCGGCGATGTTGGACTGAGCGACACCGGATCGCTGCGCCAGCTCAGCCTGGGTCAAGCCAGCGGCGCGGCGCAGGTCACGCACAGTTTCCATGCCTCTATGATATCGGATGATATATCGCCGGGCCAAGGTCATATGGATCGCACCCAGGCGCGACCCGACGACTGGTGGAGCAGTGGTGAGCGGTCAAGAAGCGGAGCCGGCGATCAACACCTGCAGCAATGTGCTCGAACCGGTCAGCAATTTCGCCAGCACCCACGTAGGCCACTCCAGGCCGCCCAAGCTCGTCACCGAAACCCCTTGTCACCCAATCCCACACACCTTCGCACCGACATTCTAGGGCGCCGCGTCAGGTCGTTACGCCGCCCAGATCGCGGTGAGTGTGGCCGGTTCTCGACCAGATTCGAACTCGTAGAGCTGCCAGCACGCCGAGGTGCCCGACCAGGCTGCGATGCGGGGGTCGGTGATCATGCGCCGACCACCGTCGGACAGGGCGACGGTGGCGGTGTCACCGTTGCGGCGGACTTCGAATGAGAGCGGGGTTCCGACGGGGGCGCCGGAATGGGGCTCGGTGGCGAGGACGACGCTGTGG
The DNA here is from genome assembly GCF_051843015.1 of Nocardia sp. JW2. Taxonomy (NCBI): domain Bacteria; kingdom Bacillati; phylum Actinomycetota; class Actinomycetes; order Mycobacteriales; family Nocardiaceae; genus Nocardia; species Nocardia sp. JW2. The sequence goes on along the minus strand of NZ_JBPXLK010000010.1, from coordinate 216,558 downwards.
CCTGCGGTCGCGTCCCACACCGCGAGTTGCCAATGAGTGCTGTCGATGATGAATTGGACACCGGCATTGGGCATGCCCCGTCGATCGACCAACGAGTCGACCAGCGAGTTCTGCCACATCGTCAGGGCGACCGATCCCCCGCCCTCGACGAACCGCACGGTGGCACCGAGCCGCTGGACGGGCGCGTCCAGGATCGATTCCACGTAGCCGGCGGAGTTGTCGGCCGTGGCGCGCTCGTGTACCAGCTGGCCGGCTTCGACGACCGGCATGGCGCCCTTGCTGATGGCGGCCGCACGAAACGTGCGCCCACCGATCTCCGTGGGCAGCGGGCCGTCGGGAAGTACGGCGAAGTCGACCGTCAGCGGCGCGCCGTGATCGCTCGGCACCGGGCCGAGTCCCCGGGACTGGCCGCCGTCGGCAGCGGGCTGGACGCCCGCGGCTATCCGGCGGTCGGTGGCCTGCACACCGAAGATCACGGCCACCACCGTCAACGCGGCCGCGAGGGCGAGCGTTACGCGGATCAGCACGTATTGCGTGCGGGTTTCCCGGCCAGCCGTTCCAGCAACCACGCCCCGATCTGCGGGCCTGCCACGAGAGTGCCGTGCCCCTCGTCCGGGCGGACGATGAATTCGATTGTGCCGCCGTTGCGGCATGCGGTCCGGACTGCCTGACGTACCCATGAGACATTCACCTTCTGATCAGCCGCACCGGTAATGACCAACATGGGCCCGGATGCCCGGCGCTGTGGCAGTGCGATCGATGCGAAGGCCTGCTTCAACCGAGCCGCGGCCGCATCCGATACCGGTTCGGTGTCACGTGCTGTGAGCGACTCGAGCACCTGCTCACGTTGGTCGGCGTGCGGTCCGGTACACGCCGACCACATCGATTCGCCGTGCTCGAGTGGCCCGTGCAGATAGTCACCGGCGTTCAGTTCCGACCGGTGATTGGACAGGCCCGCCAACACCATCGGCAACCACATCTGCTGTTCGTGCGACAACCAACCCGACTGCGCCAGCGCGACGATGCCACTGAGGTCGGCCATCGGCGCACTCGATGCCGAACCACGGAAGTCCAGCCCGTCGCCGTATGTCGCGGCGTACTCGTTCGCCGCCCAGGCCGCGTGGCCACCTTCGGATGCGCCGACCGCATACCAGGTCGCGGAGGCTTCGTGTACCAATGCTCTGGCCGCGCGTACGGCGTCGATCATGTTGTAAGCGGCGGTTTTCGGTTCGAGATAGGCGTTGGCGCCGCCGCCGGCGCCCCACCCCTGGAAGTCGGTCATCGCCACCACAAATCCCAGTTGCAGCAGTGAGGCAACGGCCAGGTCGTAGCCGAGCAGATCCGTGTGTCCAGAGGTACCGCAGCTCGGATCGAGTCCGGTTGCGCCGTGCCCATAACTCAGTACCGGCCAGCCGCCCTCGGGGGCTTCACCGGTCGGGACGAACACGACCCCCGAGACGTCCCGTAGGGAGCCGTCCACACCGGACACACTGCGGTAGGTGACAGTCCAGCCGCGATCGGCGTCGGCGTCGAGTGCCGCGCTCCACTCACGGATCGGGGTTGCGGTGACGATGCCGCCGCGCTCACGCAACACTTCACCGGAGAGCTGTGGAGCCGGAGCGTCTACGAACTCCGTCGCCGGGTTGTCGGTGGCGGCTGTCAGGGTGCATCCGGCTTGCAGCACCGCGGCTGTGCACACGACAACCGCAGCCAGTATTCGTTTCCTCACCGACTTTCCACCTGATCGGGTCGCACCGCGCAGACTCCGCGATAGACCTGCTCGAGCCGTTCGGCCACACCGGCCATCGACAGCTGCGTGCGGGCCAAACGAGCACCGGCCTCGCCCATTTCACGTCGAAGCCGCAGCTGCTGCAGCAACTTCCGCGTCGCCGTGGTGAGCGCTTCCAGATCGTCCGAACGCACCACGATGCCGCATCCGTTGTCTTCGATCAGCGGCGCGAGCCCGCAGGTGTCGGTGACGACAACCGGCAAACCGAGCGCCATCGCCTCCAGCACGCTCATCGGGTACGGCTCGTCGACCGATGGCAGCACATACACGCCGGCCCGCGCCATGCGTCCGGCCGTATGCTGCGGTGCCAGCGCGCCCTCCCAGCGCACCGGTGTCACCAGGTCGTCGATCAGCTTCTCGATCGCGACGGCCGAGCCCTCGTCGGGACCAACCATCCGAAACCGTGCCGGGATGCCTTCGTCGCGCAGGCGTGCGGCCATGCGCACGAACAGTTCCGGCCGCTTCCTGGCCTGCAATCGCGCCAGGTAAAGCACTTCGGGCACCTCGTCGGGTCCGGCATCGGGCCGTTCCACCGAGGGAATCGGGACACCGTTTTGCAGTTCCCGCAACGGAAGCTGCTGCCCGGCCACGGCCGTCAGGTCTGCTGCCTCCCGCGCGGTCAGGTGCAGCACCGCCGCGGCAGCACGCAGGGTCGGGACCGTCCAGAAGCGGTCGAGCGGCCGGGCGAGCAGCTTGTCGCTCGGGTCGATCATGCCGTGTGTCTGCAGGACCAGCGGCACGCCGGCCGCGAGCACGATGCGCGCGGCGGGCAGGGTGACGAGGTCACGCGCCAGATGTACGTGCACCACATCGAACTCACGCACGTTCCGGCGCAGCCAGGAAATCATCCCGCGGGCCCGGAGCCCCGCGAACCCGGCTCCCGGGATGGCGGTGCCGGCCGGAAAACCGTGCACCTCCAGCTCGCCGGGCACCGCATCGGCTCCGGATACCGCCGCCGTCAACGCCACTCGATGACCACGGTCCGTCAGTGCCCGCGCCTGATTGCAGGCCACCCGAACCGGACCGCCGTACGCGCCGTCGGGTGAGAACAGCGTCACGACATGCAGAACCCGCATCTCACACCGCCATCGCACGCGGCGCGAGCATCGTGGCGTCGGTCGCGACATCAGCGGTGACCAAGGCGGTCGCCCCCACGGTGGCCCGCGCACCGATCGTGACGCCGCGCAGCACCGTCGACCGGGTACCGAGCCAAGCACCGTCGTGCACAGCAATCGGCGCATTGTCGAACTCGAAGGTCGGCGAGTGCCGGTCGTGACTGCCGGTACACAGCAGAACACCCTGCGACACACAGACATTCGCGCCGATCGTCACCGGCTCCAGGTTGAGGATCCAGACGTCCTCGCCGATCCAGCTGTCCGCGCCGACCGACAGCTTCCACGGCCAGTGGATCCGCACCCGATGCCGGATGAGTACCCCTGGTTCGATGCTCGCTCCGAAGGCACGAAGGACAGCCACGCGCAACCGGTTCGGGCACCACCACTTGGCGAGCACACCGGCCACCGCGAGCCACGCGATCTGGACGGCAACGGGACGGCCCTTGTCGTATCCCGCACCGGTGAACCCGGCCAGCGAACGCGTCACACCAACCCCCGCGCGGTCTCCTCGTGCTCCCGGTACCACGCGACCGTGTCCGCGATGCCCGCGGCCAACTCGACCCGCGGTTCCCAACCGAGCGCGCGCAGCTTCGAGACGTCGAGCAGCTTGCGCGGAGTGCCGTCCGGTTTGGTGGTGTCCCAGTGGGTTCGCCCGGTGAAGCCCACGGCGTCGGCGACGAGCCCGGCGACCTCGGCGATCGAAACATCGCTGCCGGTACCGACATTGACGTGTTCGGCACCGTCGTAGTGGTCGAGCAGGTGCAGACAGGCGCGAGCCATGTCGTCCACGTGGAGGAATTCACGCAGCGGTCGGCCACTACCCCAGTTCGTCACCTCTGCGATGCCATCGCGTGCGGCCTCGTTGTAGCGGCGGATCAGCGCGGGCAGCACGTGCGAGGACTGGGCGGAGAAGTTGTCGCCGACACCGTAGAGGTTGGTCGGCATCGCCGAGATCCAGGGCAGTCCGTACTGCCGGCGCACTGCCTGAACCTGGAGAATTCCCGCGATCTTGGCGATGGCGTAGGCATCGTTGGTCGGCTCCAGATGCCCGGTGAGCAGGTATTCCTCTTTGATCGGCTGCGGCGCGTGCTTGGGATAGATGCACGACGAGCCGAGGAACAGCAGCCGCGGAACCCGCACCGCCACAGCGGCATCGAGCACATTGACCTGAATCTGCAGGTTGTCGGACAGGAAATCCACCGGATAGGTGTTGTTGGCCTGGATACCACCCACCCGCGCCGCCGCCAGCACAACGACGTCGGGCCGGGCAGCGCCGAGGAACTCGAACACCGCACCACGATCACGCAGGTCGAGCTCCGCTGAGCTCCGGCCGATCAGGTTGCCGAACCCGGCACGCTCGAACGCCCGCCAGACCGCGGAGCCGACCAGCCCGCGATGGCCTGCGATGTAGACCGTCGCATCGCGGTCCAGCGGGTGGACCGCACCGGCATCCACGCTCATCGGGCGGTGCTCCACTCCGCGAGGGCGGGCCGATCGATCCAGGGCTTGCCCGCATGTTCGAGCGCCGCGATGTCGGCGTCGACCATGATCGCCGCGAGCTCCGGGGTGTGCACCCCGGCCTTCCAGCCGAGCAACCGCTCCGCCTTGCTCGCGTCGCCGACCAGCGCATCGACCTCGGTCGGGCGGAGGTAGCGCTCGTCGAACCGGACGTGCTCGGTCCAGTCGAGCCCGGCACGCTCGAAGGCCGCGACCACGAAATCGCGCACCGTGTACGAGCCGCCGGTGGCCAGTACGTAGTCGTCCGGCTCATCGGCTTGCAGCATCCGCCACATACCCTCGACGTACTCGGGGGCGTACCCCCAGTCCCGGATCGAATCCAGATTCCCCAGGTACACGTGCTGTTCCAGCCCGGCGGCGATCCGGGCGACCGCACGCGTGATCTTGCGTGTCACGAAGGTTTCCCCGCGACGCGGCGACTCGTGGTTGAACAGGATGCCGTTGACCACGTACATCCCGTACGCCTCGCGGTAGTTGCGGGCGATCCAGTAGGAGTAGATCTTCGCCGCGCCATACGGGGAACGCGGATAGAACGGGGTCTCCTCGTTCTGCGGCGGCGGTGTCGCACCGAACAACTCCGAGGTGGACGCCTGGTAGTAACGGCAGTCCGCACCGACCATCCGGACCGCCTCGAGCAACCGCACAGTGCCGAGTCCGGTGGTGTTGCCGGTGTGTTCGGGCTCGTCGAAGCTGACGCGCACGTGCGATTGCGCCGCCAGGTTGTACACCTCGTCGGGCTGGATCTGGCGCAAGAGCGTCACCAGGCGTGCGCCGTCGGACAGATCCCCGTAGTGCAGGAACAGCCGGGCCTGCGGGTCGTGCGGGTCCTGGTACAGATGATCGATGCGCGCGGTGTTGAACGTGGAGGCACGCCGGATCAAGCCGTGCACCTCGTAACCCTTGCTGAGCAGCAGCTCCGCCAGATACGAACCGTCCTGACCGGTGATGCCTGTTATCAGTGCTCGCTTACCGGACTGCGTCACGGTGGCTGCCCCTCCTACCCTTGCTGTGCCTGGCCTTGGTCTCGACCAGGTCGGTGAGCCACTGTTCGAACTGATCAATGGCATGTGTTTGCGACAGCGTGCGTGCACAGAACTGCCTGCCCGCGGCGCCGAGCGCGGCGGCTCGCTCGCGATCGCGGCCCAGTTCGAGGGCTGTGCGCACCAGCTGTGCCGGATCATCCGGTGCGACAACGAGACCGCCGCCGGACGCGCGGATCTCCGCTGCGGTGATGCTGTCGGCGTCGGTTGCCGCGATGACGGGGTTACCGGTGGTGAAGTACGAGGTGAGCTTGCTCGGCACGGCCATCTCACCGACGCCGGGGCGCTCGTTCACCAACAGCACATCCGCGGCGGCCAGCGCCTGCTGGTAGTCACCGTCGGGCAGCGAGTCGAGGAACCGCAGGGTGTCGATCCCGCGGCCCGCGGCCTCCAACTGGGGACGCTGGTTACCGCCGCCGACCAGGACGAATCGCACCGGTTCTCCGTGTCGCTGCGCGTGACCGGCGGCCGCGATCACATGCTCCAAACCTTGTTTGGCGCCCATGTTCCCGGTGTGCAGCACGATCACCGTCTCGTCGTCCCAGCCCAGCTTGCGTCGCGCCGCCGCACGATCGATCACCGGCGCGGGACGCAGGTGAGTCCAGTTGCGGATCACCGTGATCCGCTCCGCCGGAACCCGAAGCTCCGACGTCATGGTGGATTTGAAGCGGTCGTGGATGGCCACGACACCGTCGGCGGCCCGCAACACACCCGATTCGAATGCGGCGGCCAGCTGGGCGGGCCTGCCACTCATCGCACCCGTCTCCACCACGCCCCGGCTGTAGAGATCCTGCACCCAGACACCGACTGCGGGACGAGAGTTACTGCGAGCCAATCGAAGCCGGAGGAGCCCCGCAGCGGTCGACAACATCGCCGGGCTGACGAACACAACGGCATCGACATCGTCGGACGGCAAGGCGGCGGCTTGCCGCGCACCGAAGCTCGCCTCCATCCGAACCCGCCCCAACCCGCTGGGCGGATCCGGAACGAAGTGCCGGAGTCGTCGCACCGCGACACCATCGATTTCGGTGCGCAACGCCGCCGGGTCGTCGAAACCCGGCTGCAGTCGCCATTGCGGATAGTGCGGCAGCCCGGTCAACACCCGAATCCGGTGTCCGCGCGCACGCAAGCCTGCGGCGACGCCGGTGGTGTAGGGCGCGATTCCGGTGCTCTCCGGCGCATAGTTCAGACCGGCGATCACGATCGATAGCAGACTGGTCACGGGGCGACTCCCATCGTGGCGGTGTATTGCAGGTCCTGAACCGGCGGATGTGCCCGCACCGGCCACGGTGAGCTCGCCACCAGCACGACGTCACCCGCGCGCTCCAGGTAGGCGCTGACGGTGACGTCGGACTCGCCGCCGGGCAACGACACCGCGCAGATGCCGAGACCGGCGGGCAACGTGCAGCGGGCGACCTGGCTGCCCGCGCGCACGGCAACCGTGCCCGGCTCGCGCAGCAGGACGAGCGCTTCGGCTTCGTCCCGCGCCGGGGTGCTGCCCGGCCGGAGGGTCATCAGCACGGTCTGCGGGTACGTCGGCCGCGTCGCGACCAGTTGCTGCCGATGGGTCAGGTACAGCTCGTCGCGCTCGATCGCGGGCGGACGGCCGGACTTGAACCAGCGCAGGTAGTACGACGACAGCCCGAGCAACGCGCCGCCGTGGTACATCGATGGCGCGAACGATGTGCCTTCGCTGTGGTCGTTCCAGGTGACCAGCTGCACCCAGTCCGCGCCGCCCGCGATCGCGATGGTCCACGTATTGCGCAGGTTCTCGGTATTGCCTGCCTCGTCGAAAATGCCGTTGCGCGGACGGTAGTCCTGCATCGACACCGGCTGCATCCACCGGGCACCACGGCTGTGCGCGTCGGCGATGGTGTCCAGCGGGAACCCCGACACGGGGTTGAACGCCGGATTCCGGCCGCCCCAGATCGACATCGCGTAGCTGATCGGGGCGTAGTCGGCGGCGTAGGTGTCGTACACGGTGAACACCGGTGCGAGCGCGACCTCGATGCCGTGCGCGCTCGACATGACCGCGACGAGCTCCGACCACCAGGCGGCCGGGCGTTTCTCGGCCATGTACGGCGACACCACCAGCGGCCCCGTCGAGAGCCGGTAGGCGGCGGGCTCGGCCGCCCAGCCGGCGAGCTCGGCAGCCAGCTGGGCCACGCTCCAGGTGCCCGGCGTCCCGGACATGTCGGGCATCAGCATGATCTTGAACTTCGGGTCCACCGCATGCGCCGCCCGCAGCAACCGGGTGGGTACATCGGCATGCCAGAGGCCGCCGTCACCGGCCGAGGTCAGCAGGTTCACCGTGAACCCGTCGATGCCGGCCGCAATCGCCTGCCGGACTTCGGTTTCCAGATCAGCCGAGCGCCAGTCCGCGTGGTCCGACACCGGGCGCGGCACGGGCCGGTCGCGCAGCAGACCGCCGTAGGCGGCATTGGCACCGCCGCTGCCGCCGGGGTTCAAGTATTCCGCGGAGTAGTAGTCGCGCTCGGCGGGCAGGTTGTCGATCGAGATGGGGTAGGGCGGAAAGTAGTGGGCGAAAACGAGTTTGGCGTCAGGCCCCTGGTCTCCGAGCGGATTTGCCGGGGCTGTCGGGGCGGCGGTGCATGCCACCAGCAAGCCAACGACGGCCCCAGCCGAGCAGAACGCGATCACCGTCGATCGAACGCGGCGACCGAGCGACGCCGCAAGCACGTGCCGCCGGACGGAGTCAGCCATGAGTGCGCCCTCCGGCTCGCGGTAGCTGCTGGGTAGCGAACTCCGGTCCCTCGGCGTCGATGTGAAAGTTGCGGGGTTCGGTCCGGCGCACAGCGGGCGCTGCTCGATGGCTACCGGTGCCTGCCTCGCGCGGCGGTTCGGTCCGTCGGGGTGCGGGCTCGGGCATGTCGGTCGCCGGGGCTGCCCGACGAGCGTGTCTGCTCAGCGCCCATTGCGCGAGTCCACCCAGCATCGCGCCGAGCACCAGCCCACCGCCGAGGTACATCGGCGCACCAGGACTCGACGGGGCCACGGGTGCGGTAGCGGTGCGAACCACGCTGATCTTGGCCACCGACTGATTGCCCACCGCCGGCGTCTCGAGCCTGGCGACGTAGGCGGCGAAGTTGGCCGCGTACGCGTTCGCGATATCGGCGGCACGCTGCGCCGCAGGATCGGTCGCGTTCACCTCGAGCAGCACAGTCTTGGGCAGCTGCCGGGCCGACACCTGGGCGATGAGTTCGGCGGGCGTCAGCTCCAGCGACAGGTCGTCGATCACCTTGGTCGCGAGATCATCGCTGGTGAACAGGTGCGCGTAACTGACCGCGCGCTGCTGGCCGAACAGGTCTCCGGCGTACGCACCCGCCGAGTCGGCACTCACCGGCGATCCGATGAACAGCGTCGTCGTCGCGGTGAAGACCGTTGGGCTGGAAACCAGCAGCCCAACTGCGGCCGTGCACCCGAGCACCACCCCGGCCACGCTGGGCCACCATCGTAGAAGCGTCACCGAAACGACCTCTCTCTCACCGTTTTTCCCGGGCCGCGGTCGCTTCGCGCACTTCCCGGCCGTTGCGGAACGAGCACTGCGCCGGTGACCCCGGCCAGCAGCCCCAGGCCTGCCGCGAGCGCCAGGTTGTTCCACACATCGGGTTCGGACGGATGCTCCGGTAGGTCTGCGGTCTGCGTGATCACCGGCTCCACCGTGGGAATCCGCGACCCGCTCGGGGTTTCCAGCGCCAGGATCTGCGCGGCCAGCTCGGCGGCGACACCATCGGCGAGTCGTTGCGCTTCCGGCGCCGACACATCGGCCACCGACACATCGATCAGCACCGTGTCGGGGATCAGATGCGCGGTGACCGCCCCGGCCAGCGCTTCGGGGGACCGGTCCGCGCCCAGCTTCGTAACGACCCGGCGAGCCAGATCGACATCACCGGCCATGCGCACATAGCTGCGCGCCCGTGAACGCGCGAAGTCGTCACCTCGAAACGGGCTGGCTTCGGCACTGTTGCGTGTAGCGCCGTTCCAGCTCGGCGTCGCCAGGAAGATGCGAGCGGTGGAGACGAACCGAGGTGTGGTCTGCAACGTCACGCCGACGCCCATCAGGATGGCCAGCAGCAACAACGTGGTCACCAGCTGCCACCGCATTCGCAACAGCGTGAAGAACGACGGATTCATGCGGGCTCCCGGGCGGTGACGATCTCGCCGAGACCGTTGCGAACCAGCGACTTCGCGACTCGGCCCGCCAGGAACTGATGGCCGAGCGGGTTCGGGTGCACTTTGTCCTCGATCTGCATCGCCGCGATGTCGGTGTCGGCGCCGGAGTACCACCCCTCGGCCACCGGGTCCAACAGGGTGGCGTCAGCGGCCTCGCAGGCATCGGCGAAGCCTGCCCGCAGTGTCGGGTAGTTCGCGTACGGTGTCGCCGACATGTAGGCGGGCATGATCACCACCACCTGCGCGGTCGGCCACAACCGCCCGACCTCGGACAAGGCATCGGTCAACGCTTCGAGCACGGATCTCGGCTCGTAACCCAGGTCGTTACGACCGGCATCGAGGAAGACCACGTCGACGGTGAAGATCCGGGCATCGGCAGGCAGCCTGTCGACCAGCCGCCCCGGCGGCGGAGCCGGATAGAACTTCGCGCCGTCGTTGAGATAGCCGGTCGCGCCGAACGCGTCGACGTTGCAAGCCCAGCCCTGAGTGCGCGCCAGGATGCAGGCATAGCTGTTCGTACCGCCGCCGACGCCCGCACCGGCGGTGAAGCTGTCGCCGACGAACAACGCCGAAAGCCGTTGCTGCACACCCGGTGCCGAGGGTTGCAGTGTCGGCGCGGCGACCACACCGACCGGCACCGACATGTGCCGTTCGAGGAGGAACCCGCCGGCCACCACGGCAGCGATGGCAAGACCGAGAACCATCCGGCTAGCCGACGAACGCATCCGCGCGCTCCTTCCGCCAGTCGAGGACGAACACGCTGCACACGAGGATGACCAGCAGGCTCGACATCGCCTGCAGTAGCGAGCCGCGCAGCAGGATGATCAGGTAGAAGGGCAGGATGCAGGCCAGCACGCCGGGTGAGCGGGTGCGCCGCAGCGTCGCGTCGATACGCGCGTCGGCACGCCGGGCCAGCGCACCCAGCGCCCCCATCCCGAGAACCAGCGCGGGCCAGGTGCCGTTGATGTAGAGCTCACCCCACAGCGGGGCGGAGAGATTCTTGAACGTGTACCCGCGGAAGTCGGCCAGCAGGATCCCGGTGTCGGTCGGCTTGTCCGCCCACAACTTTCGCGGTACCCAGAACAGCACGACGCCCGCGGCCTGCTGCCCGTAGGTCGAGCCCTCACGCTGCACGTACAGCGCGGTGTTGTTGATCTGGGCGAACGAGTCGTAGTCGGGGGAAACCAGCGAGTCGAGTGGGCCTGCGGTCTTCAGCTCACCGCTCGCGCTGTACCGGAACAGGTCGAGCATCGGGAACAGCACCACGAGGGCAGCCACGGCCGACACCGCTACCAGCCGAAATCGCGTGGGCGTCGCGAACAACCCGAACAGTGCGGCCACGGCAAGCGCTGCCGTGCCCGCGGTATAGCGCGCGTTCGCGATCGGGTTGAGCACCACGGCGAGGACGATGCCGTCGAGGATCAGGACACCGAGCACGAACCTGTCCGGTGCGCGCTGGTAGACCTTGACCAGGGCGACGAAGGCCACCAGTACCGGCATCTGCGCGCCGGCGACCATCACCGCGGCGATCGGTTCCTGCCAGCGTGCCGCGACCGCCTGCACCAGGTCGTCCCGGCTGGAGAACAGCGTCGGAAGCCCTACTGCGGCAATGTAATAGGTGGCACTCAGCAGTCCGGCACCGCCGAGTAGCAATGCCCGGCGCCGATCGACTTCGCGTGCGACGGGCGCGGCCGCGTCCGCGGTATCGCGCCGTCCCACCACGACCAGACCGGCGAGGAAGGCGGCGATCCCGACTGCGACGATCGTCATCGCCGTGGCATTGAGCGTCGGGTCGGCGCCCTTGGTGGTTTCGGGTACCTGCTCGGTCCGCATCTGAACCAGCGGTGCCAAACCCAGGAACACGTAGGTGAACACCCAGAACGACATCTCGACCAGGCGCCGCCGCCCGGACGCGATGAGCAGGGCATAACGCAGTCCGGCGGCCGTTGTCACCGACAACGCCCACACCCAGACCGATTCGCGTGGCGCCGGCGTTACCCGGATCAGCAAAGCGGGCACGATCACGATCATCGCGACCGCGGTCCACACAGCTCCTAGCCCGGACCACCAATCAGTTCGGGCAGTAACCACTCCGCCCCGGAAACCATTCTTGAAGTCATAGGCGGGCCATGCCGTACTCGGCGACATGTCTACTGCTCTCCCGCCACTGACAAAAACTCAACTCAGCAGCGAGCGTAGCCGAAGCGTGAATTGCCGCCAAAACGACTGCGGCCGAATCGAAGTCAGTCTGCGGACCCTCAAATCGATTATTTCACAATGAATCCGACATTCACGGCGACCCGTCATCGCGAGGTAGGCTCGGGCGACGGGATTCCTGGGGAAACGGGTTGCCGGAAAATGTTCGATCGCAATTGTGGGGGTATTACCCGTGCCTAAACCTTCCGTTCTCGCACAGGCGGTGCTGTGGCTGCTTCCCGCAGGCAGCGCGAAGAATGCACTCCTGCGGCGGTTCGGCCACCACATCGGCAGCGATGTCCGATTCGGCCCGGCGCTGGTGCTGAACTGCCGCCGGTTCGTGATCGCCGACGGGGTGACCGTCGGCGCAGGCAACGTCTTCCGGGGCATGAACGAGGTCCGGCTCGGTCGCGACGTGATGATCGGGTCCTGGAACTGGGTCAGCGCGCATCCGGGCTATCAGGGCTACAGCGACCGCGCGGGTCGGCTGATCGTGGGCGAGGCCACCTTCATCACCTCTCGCCACTACCTCGACTGCTCCGGCACGATCGAGATCGGCGAGTGGAGCGCGATCGCCGGGCAGCGGTCCACCCTGCAAACGCACGAACTCGACGTGGTGACGAACGAAACGACGGTTGGGCAGGTGCGTATCGGCGATCGTGCGCTCGTCGCCACCGGCTGCCTCATGCTGCGCGGCACGTCGCTGCCCGACCGCTCGGTGCTCGCAGCCGGATCGACCATGGCCAGGCAGAAGCCGGATACTGTGCTCGAACAGGGACTTTGGGGCGGCTCGCCCGCTCGGTTCATCAAGCCGATCCAGGGCGAATGGTTCGACCGCACCAGCATCCACACCGATGTCGTCCCGTTCGACACACTCTGACGTCGAGGCGTCCGCGTGAAACGCCCGGCCTTACGGATGTTGGCGGGCACCGCCGACCAGATCCTGTCGAGTGTGAGCAATGCCCTGATCGTGTTCGCCGTGGCCCGCACCGGCAGTGTGGCCGACTTCGGGATGGCCGGTGTGCTGTTCGCCGTCACCACCGCCACCCTCGCCATCACCCGCGCCGCCATCGGCACCCCGGTCCTGCTGCTGGCAGGCAGACATACCAGCTATGTCCTGCGGCATACCCGAACCTCGGCGGGAGCTGCCCTGCTGTTCGGCCTGGTCATGGGCCTGATCATGGCTGCGGGCTCGCTACTGCTGCCGAACCCTGCCATCGGATTCGGGTTCGCGATCGCGATCCCGTTCCTGCTGACCCAGGATTCGCTGCGCTTCTCGGCCATCGCCCTCGGCCGGACAGAGGCGGCGTTCTGGTCGGACCTGGTATGGGCACTGGCCTCGACGGCGCTGCTCGCCGCCGCGCTGTTCGATCGGACTCTGCTCCCGGTGGAAGCCGTGGTCTTCACCTGGGCCGCGTCGGCCGGAGCGGCGTTGCTGGTCCTGCTGGTGTGGCTGCGGGTGCTCCCGACGTGGCGGGGCCTGGCCTGGTGGTCACGCAAGGAACGCCCGACCAGGCTGAACTTCGGCCTGGAAAGCAGCATCGATCAGCTCAGCGTGATCCTGGTGGTGGTGCTCTCGGCAACGATGGTCGGCCCGGACGCCGCGGCCGCGCTGCGCGGCGCGGTCACCATTCTCGGCCCGTTCGCCATCCTTGCCACCGCGCTCAACCTGATCATCCTGCCCGAAGCCGGACGGGCACAGCTCACAACTCCACAGCTGTGGCGTGGACTGCGCAAGGTCGCCCTGCCGGTTTCCCTGGCAGCGATCGCCATCGGTGCGGTGGCACCGTTCGTTCCGCACTCACTCGGCGCTCTCGTTCTCGGCGAGAGCTGGGTGCCTGCCGCGCAGGTCCTGCCCCTGATCGGCATCGAGTACGCCGCCCTGATCTGGGTCGCTGTGGTGCACAACCTCTTTCGTTACCACCGTGCGTCGGGGCAACTGCTGCGCGCTCGCGTCATTCAGACCGGCATCGCCATTTCGGTGTGCCTCGGCACCGCCCTGCTGGTCGGCTCGGCGCTCGCTGTCGCACTCGGCATGGCGATCTCTGCCTGCGCCACCGCGGTAACGCTCATGGTGTGGGCGAAGCGCGGGCTCATTGCACGGGACTCACCGTCGGATACCGGCGCAGTTCCGGTCGCGGCTCTCCCGCCCGGTGTCGATCCCGAACTCACGCAACCGATTCCACGGTTCTTCGAGTACCAGCTCGCCGGTGGGTTCCAACTGACCGGCGGCGCTTCACTTTTCGATTCTCCGACCACAAAGCTTCCGGTCTTCGGATCGACCAGTGCAGCCGGGCCCGCGTTCGACCCGGTGACAACCCGACTGCCCGTCTACGATTCGGCCCGACGGCCCAGCAGCGACGAGTCTCAGTAGGCCCCGTCGGCCGCGCTGACGGCGGAGATCGTCCTGGCGATGATGATGAGATCGGCCACCATCGACCAGTTCTCGACGTAGTACATGTCCAAGCGAACCGCCTCGGCCCATGGCAGGTCCGAACGGCCGCTGACCTGCCACAAGCCGGTGACACCCGGCCGTACCAGCAGCTTGCGCTGCAGTCCCACGTCGTAGCGCTCGACCTCTTCGGCCAGTGGTGGCCGAGGGCCGACCACACTCATCTCGCAGCGCAGCACATTCAGGAACTGCGGCAGCTCGTCCAGGCTGTAGCGGCGCAGGAACCGCCCGACCCGGGTGATCCGTGGGTCGTCACGCATCTTGAACAGCGGCCCAGCACCTTCATTCTCCGCGGCCAGCTCGACTTTCATCCGATCCGCGCCGGTGACCATGGTCCGGAACTTGATCATCTTGAACGGCTTGCCGTGCAGACCGATTCGCTCGGCGCGGTAGAACACCGGACCGCCGTCGCATTTGATCGCCAGCGCGATGCCGAGCATGACCGGCGCGACGATGAGCAGGCACAACGCGGCGAAGATCCAGTCGAAGGCGATCTTGCCGAAGGTGGTGGCCTGGTCGAAGTTCGGCTGGTCGATGTGCACCAGCGGCAGGTTGCCGATGGGGCGCAACTGCGTACGCTGATCGGCCACATCGGCGATGCCGGGCATGATCACCAGCTGCACCCCCAAGGGCAGCAGCTCCCACGCCAGTTCCCGGATTCCCTGCGATCCCAGCTGCTCGACCGCGGCGACGGCCACCGTATCCGCGCCGCAGTCGGTGATCACCTCACCGATCGGTGACCGCCCCAGGAACACCGGTACGCCCAGGTCACCGTATTCACCCGAATTCTCCTGGTTGCCAGGCAGATACATGCCGACGATGCGGTAGCCGGCCTGGGGATCCCGCCCGAACGCTTGCATCATGTCCCGTGCCGAGCGCGGGTCGCCCACCACCAGCACATTCGTGAGATACCGGCCGACGCTGCGCTCGCGCGCGGCGATCGCCCGCCACACCCTGCGGTTGATCATCAGGCCGACCAGTCCCACCGGTAGCGCGACACCGAGAAACCCGCGGGCGAAATCGATCCGCAGCAGCAGGGACAGAATCGCGATACCGCCGAACAACCGGAAGGCGATCAACGCCAGCCGTTCGTATTCCGCCCAGCCGTGTCCGATCAATCTGGCGGACCAGGCATCGCCCCACACGAGCGCACCCACCCACGCCGTGGCGAGCAAAAGCGCCACCACCGTATAACCACCGAGAGTTTGCACCCATTCGGGCTGATTCGTATCGCTGACCCCACCGAAACGCGCGAACCGTGCCATCAGCACAGCGCTGAAAATTACCAGCGAGTCGGAAATTACGAGTCGGAGCCGATATTCGGTCTCCCAGGCATGCCTACCCAATCGTGCGGTCGCGGCTTCGGCCAACTCTGACCAAGCCCACCGCACAGCATGCTTGTCGGCCATTGTTTGTTCCCCCGTAGTAGAACTTTCGAGCCATAACCTGGTGTGCCTGTGAACTGATCTCGGGCTGGAAATCAATTGAGGTGGGAACCAAGTCGAGAATTTGGAAGGTCATTTCACCCGCTCGGGATCTGCCGGACCTACGCGACGGCACGAAGGCCGCGCACCGTGTGGTGTGCCGCCGTTCAGTTCAACCTCAGGAGCCGTGGGCGCCGACGGGCGAGATGGTGCCGTCTCGTGTGGTTGCCACACCCGAGCCCCACGTCACCTGACCGGCCGCGTCGACCATCCCGGACGCGACCTTGCGGAACTGCCTCATCTAGTGAAACCCCTTGTTGGATAAGTAATTTCCCGGCCACGCTGCCGGTGCACTGTTTCTAACACGACGCCACGACATGGCTGAACCGGAAGTAACTGGAGATAAGCCGCGCCCGTTCGCCGGTTGGTAACCACCGTCGCAGCCCATCCGCGGGCTTTTCATATCGATGCATCGATAGGCCACCCCCGAGCCAGCCGAATCGCCAGACCACATCCGAATAACAGCTGACCAGTCGGCGAGCGACAACGCGCCTCGATCTGTGCACCAGCGCTCCGATCATCGACCGCCCGCACGAACATGTGCAGAACCCCTGCTAATACCCAGCGAACAGAGAATTAAGCCATGATCGTTGTCACACTCCATCTGCGTAACGAATGTTGGTACGAAAACGATTGGGGTGCAACCTCTTACGCGTACCAACTACCTCGGTTCTCCACAGGGAGCGAGCACAAACCCCGTCGGTGCCGCAACGGGAGGGCTCACCATCCCCGCACACAAAAAAGGGGCCCGGGCCAAGAGGCCCGGGCTTCGGATGGAGAGGAGTAGTCGACGTTGTCAGCCGGGTGGGTAGCACGGTCGTCGCGACTCTCGGTCAGGAGTGTTGCGACGACCGTGCGAACCCGTTCCCGGCTTCAGATCCGGTTCAACGGTGTTCAGACAATTCGCACGAAAGTGCTTGCACCGCCACTGATCGTCGCTTGCCAAGCGGCGAGTTGAACGGTGTGATGTGTTTCGACAGTCACCAAGTCGCCGGCCTTCAGGGGGATCGACGCGCTGACCAGAAGGGTGCCGCCCGTACCTGATACTGCCGTGCCCGTGGCGACAACAGTGTTGTTGACCAACAACCGCGCCTGGAAGCTGGCGGTCGTCCCCGCACCCGCCACGACGATGGCTGCCGACAACTGGGCCGAGCCGGCTGTGCTCTGCACCAACAGAGCGTCACCGGAGACGACGGAGCCCGGAAAGCCGACAAGATCGGGGCTCCAGGCAGGCACGGTCGTCCACTGGTTGTACGAACCCATCGCAGAATTGCCGTTCTTGGTCATCGCGGCAGGACTGAACACATCCCCACCGACGAAAATGTGCGGCATCAGGTACTCACCTCACTCGACGAGAGCGGGTGTGCGGCCGACTCGGTCGGCGGCGCAGCTTCCGCCGTCGTCCCGGAACCAGGGGCAGGCTCAGGCTGAGGTTCCGGCTCAGGCTCGGGTTGAGGTTCCGGCTCAGGTTCCGGCTCAGGCTGGGGGTCTGCCTCGACATCACGCGCTGTACCCGGGTACCCAGCCTCGACGGACGCCCATTCCGGCGTCTCGCCCTCAGGAGTTTCCTCCTGAACAGGCGTCGCTTCCCAAGTCATCACCGGACCACCGATCTGCAATACGGGCATCAGATCGTCACGCCCTGCAGACTTGCCTGGAGGCCACGGCCTGCCGGGCTGTCGACCGTCGTCACGAAGACGGTGAGCCGATCGCCCACGGCGAAATTCCAAGCACCCGAGACCGTCGTGTCCAGTGCATGATTCGCAGCGGTGATCGTCGCCGACGTGCCGGCGACTGCCGTCCCGTTCTTGCGAAGCTCGACAACCAGGTTGCCGGTACCCGCCGTTTCGCCGCGGTAGGTGATCTTGGAGACGGTGATCGGCCGCTCGATTCGCACCCCTTCCGGCACGGTGGTGCCTGCGCCCGCGGCACGGACGCCGGTGTGGGATTTGAAGGCGATGTCATAAGCCTGACCGGCCGCCGTCGGGGGCCGCGCGTTCGAGAGGCGAGGATCGGCAGTACCGACGGCGGCGATGACGGCACGCGCTTCTTCCTCGGTGTTGGCGCTGAGGAATGCGTCGCAGATGGGGGTGAGGCCGGTGATGTCTGCGACGTGGTGGGTGTGCGCGGTCGGCGTGCGGGCGTTGTGCAGACGCGGGTCGTCACCGGCAACTGCGGTGGTCGCGGTATCACCGATTGTGGGCGGGAACGTGGCGGGCTTGCCCGTGATCCCGGACCACTGCGTGGTGCCCGCCGGGCCGCGAACGGTGACGCCCTGGCCGTTCGGCGTCCAACCGCTCACCTCGTCGTAGATGTAGAGCAAACCGTCGGCTTTGACAACGAACTGGCTGCCGTCGGCGAGAGTCGTCGGCAGCTCAGCATAGGTGTTCACCTGGCCGTCGATCTGGATTCCCGCGCCGCGCGGACCCATGACCACGGCGTTGCCGGCCGAGGCAGGAACCGGCGAGACGAGTGTGAGGTCCACCAGACCGGTGGAGCCGACGTCCGGGTTCTCCGGGTCGGCCCCGGAAACATACTTCGGCACGTGGAAGCTGAAGGGTTCCAGCGGAATTCGCTCACCGTCGTAGGCGAGGTCGAACGAGACGCGCCACGTCCAGTCCGAAGGATTGGTCGCCGGGCCGGGCGCGACGAGGCGCACCCCGCGTTTGCCACGCCAGGTGAGGTAGCCGAATTCGTCGAGCTGGCATTCGTAGTGCTTGGGCAGCTGAACATAGGTCGCGGGACCAGGCTGCGCACCGGCGACGAGCACCTTGGGGGCTTCGGCGGTGAAGATGATCGTTCCGGTCAGGGGCGGAAATTCGGGGAGGTCGCCCAGGTCGGGCCCGTCGATGACGTTGGCGAGGAATCGCCCGACAACTTTTCCGTATTCGAGCGGGGGCAGATCAGCCATGGATCAATGCCTTTCGAGAGAAATGGGTCACGCGGTGATCGGCACGGCGCGGACCTGCAGGTGGGAGTAGTTGCTGTAGACGGTGTAGCTGCCGTCGCCGGCGACACGTTCGACGACGACGTAGAGGGTGACCGTCTGATTCGCGGGGACGACTCCGAAAGTCGCGCCAGGGTGGATCGGGTAGTCGTAGCCCGGTGACACCGGCACATAGGCGAGACGGGTGACCCAGTGTCCCCATCCCATGCCGACGACGTCGCCATCCATCGAACCGATACGAACGGTGACGTCGCAGCGGGTCGGCGAGGCGGATTGCAGAACTACCACGCCTTCCACTTCCGGCCGCCACGCCATCGGCTGGGCCGGGATGGTGATAGTCGCAAGAACCTTCTTCTGCTCCTTCAGATTCTTCCCGCTGAAGAACTGCTTCTCCCCGATCACCCAGGGGCCCTGGGGTGTCGGAGCAGGCGCCGGGCGAAACTTCTGTACACCCGCATCCCATGCGAGCACGTGATTCTGGTTGAGCGGCCGGTCATCGTCGATCAGCACGTCGGCAGCGTCCTGAATACGGCCGGCCGCGCCCGGATCGCCTTGTGCACCCCTGGCACCACGCGGGAAGGTGATCTCGAGCTGCTGACCGGGAGCCGAGCCGATGATCTGCGCTGCGGCGGACGAGCCTTCCGCTCCGGCAACAGCTTTGCCGGACAAGGCATTCGGGCGACCGCGGCGGCCCCTGGCCCGGAACGCATCTTCGAACGCAATGAATTCCATTCCGGTCCAGTAGTAGATCGCGTTCTCCGCGACCACCCGCCAAGCCTTGCGAGCGTCTTCGGTGCCGAGACCCATCGCCTCGAATACTGCGCTGTCGGCTACATCGCCCTGCCATTGCCACGGCCATGCAGCCGCACCCTCGGGACCGGCCGGACCGACAGGACCTTCTCGCAGCTCGATCAGAACCTCGCGGTCAACCAATTCGACTGGGTTGACGGTGTAGGGCAGTCCGACCGAATCCGCGACGCCACGCATGGTGATCATGACGTCTTCGTCGTAGACGTAGGTATTGTCGCCGTTGCTCACACTGCCCCCACGGGTCGGGCCATGCACACGATCTGCGAGCCGGCCATGGTGTAGTCGTAATTGGCGGTGCCGGCATTGCGGCTCAGCACCACGTACAGGGCGACGCCCTGCCCGGCGGGCACAACGCCGATCGGGTTGTCGGGGGTCATACTTCGCACCCCGAAGAAGGGCTGCAGCCGTGCACGGGTCGTGGCGCCTGTCACGTGGCCTGAACCGACTGCCACGCGCTGCCCCGTGGCCGATCCGATCCGAACCTCCGCGTCGATCCTGGTCGTGAACTGGTCGCTGTTCTCGACCGATCGAACCAGAACGCCGCCGCTGATCATCGGACGCCAAGCGGTGTCCTGTGCTGGAATATTGAGCTGGGCAACAGTTTTCGTAGCCGCCGAGATTCCGCTCTGTGATGGGGCGAATCCGGCGCCGCCGTCCCAGGCACGGTCGTTGACGATCGACCACGGGCCACGCAATCCTGGGTAGGACGCAGGTTTCCACTTACCGAGAACCGCATCCCACATTGGGACCGCACCGTTAGGATGCTCGCCATCCAGGTAGTCCGGCGCTTGACGAACAGGGCCGGGACCGCCCTGCGGCCCCTTCTTTCCTTGCATGCCTCTCGGCACCACAATGTGAAGGATCAGATTCGGCGGCGTACCCGCGACCGTCACCTCCAGGCCGGAGTTCGCCGGACCGGTGGTGACAGAGCCGATGGAAACCGAGCAAGGTTCTCCATCAGGTCCGGACGCCCCGAAAGCATCGGCGAAGCTGTCGAAACCGGTGCCGTTCCAATACGCGAGAGCACCCGTGGACAACACCCGCCAAGCCTTGCCTGCCTGAGCAGTCCCGAGTTTGGTGGCCAGGGCGGTCAGCGCGGCCTGATCAGCGATATCGCCTTCCCAGCGGAACGATCGAGCCGCTTCACCAGCCGGCCCGCTCGGGCCTGGCACGCCTGTCATCAACTCCAGCGCGCCTTCGCGGGGGCTACCCTGCATCGCTTGGACGACACCGGGCTGCCCGATACCTTCGTCGATTCCACGGATCACAGCGGAATCGAAATATTCTCCTACAGTTGTCATTTCCACTCACTCTGTGGGTTCTGCGTAGACGACTAGCGAACAGCGATTCGGCGAGAATCCGATATTGCCGGTGCCGGTTCCCATACGTTCCACCGCAGCAACGAGGGTGACCGGCTGACCAGCAGGCACGGTGGCGTAGTCCGACGACGGAGACAACGAACGGGTGGTCGTGCCGTCGCGATAACACGGAGAAGCAGGCAGATACATCCAGCCACCGCTTCCCGCCGCTGTGCTCGCGACCAACGCGCCCTGCGAGTTGCTCAGCCGGACAGTGAAGTCCGCCGATTGAGCGCCGTTGTAGACCGAGTAGACGTATGCCTGGCCGTAGACCCTCGGGCGCCAAGCGAAGGGCTGCGCCGGAATGACAAAGGTGCCTACGTCGATCCTGCTGACCGCATCGATCGTCTCGGCCAGAAAGTCGTCCTGATACCAGCCCCACGGACCGGTACCCAACGGTGCGGCTGCGGAGCGGAAGCGGCGGGTTGCCCGGTCATAAGCGAACACACCGCCGTGGCTCGGACCGCTGGTCGTCTCGTAGTCCGGAGAACCGGTAATCGGCCCGGACTCCCCTGGCGGACCTACCTCACCCGGAAATCCTGCGGCTGCGGTAACACGCAACTCCTGGTCGGCACCGTTCCCGATGAACTCGACTGCGGGAACAACCAGTTCCTCGCGGTGGAGTGTTTCGACCACGGTAATGGTATTCGCCGGAGCGGGCATACCGGTTGGACCGACTGCGTCCACCGAATGCCGCCAGCCCGCTTCGGTCCACACATCCATACCGTTGTCGTCCAGCCGATGCCACCACTTTCCGCGGTCTTCCGGACCCAGTCCGGTCGGACGCGCGGCGGCATCTGCGATGGTCCCCATCTTTCGAAAGGTGCTGCGTGGCTTACCACGCGGACCCTCCGGACCGGCCGGGCCCGCAGGTAGCGGCAGGCCGTACACATCGTCGGGGACCTGAACATGAGCTTCGAGGATCGGGAGCCCGTCGATATCAGGAGATCGTTCGGCGGTGATATGGGCGGGAAAACTGATGTCCGCCATAGTTGTTTCCTCCTCTGGGTGAGGGATGTCAGATGATGAGCAGGTCCAGGTCGGCACCGACGTCGGTGGACAGATCCTTGATGGCGGACGCGACTCGACCGAGGCGCTGCCAGGCCTTGACGACCGAGTCCTCTTCGTCGGAGCCGTCACCCACGGTGATCTGCCACGTAGCGGCTGTTTCCCGGTCGTCGGTGAAGGTGAGTTCGGTGACGAAGTCGGTGAAGATCTTCTGGCCCATGGCGAAACCGATCTGGTCACCGAGTCCGAAATCGCGTCCGATCAAGTAGGGCGCGTTGTCCTGAATCGTCACCTTGTGGCTGGTGTAGCCCCTGGACAGATGCAGTCCCTGTCGCGCGGCGACGAAGCCGTCGAGCGTGAACGCCTTGTCGCTGCCGGTGATGTACACCTCGCGGAAGGCATACGGACCGGCCTTGCTCACCCGCTCCATGTCGCGGTAGACCATCCACGCCAAAAACACATCATCGAGCTGGCCGCGATACAGCCAGTCCATGCCGATCAGCGACAGCAGCGCCTTGATCGCCATCTCGATGCCGGCGTTGACCCAGCCGGGCGAACGGCCACCAACGATGATGTCGGTGGCAGTCGGCTTGTGCAGCGCAACTTCGGACGCACCGATTCCGGAGTATTCACCTTCGAAGTACCACACCCACGGCAGATTCCGCATGGTGCCGAACTTGCCCGGCGTCCCGTAGACCGCCTCGTACTCCGTGGTCGAGTCGAACTTCGGGTACCGCATCGGCGTGGTGCCGTCGTCGGCGAATTCCTCGAACCACGAGATGATGCCGTCGAGCAACGAGCCGGTCGGGCCGGTCACGCCCGACTTGTCGACGGTCTCGAGGACAACAGTCGGTTTGTCGAGGAAGAACCACTCTGGTGCCGGCTGTTCGTCCTCGCCCGGCAGGAAGAACCGGGCCGTCAGCATGACACCCGAATCCTCGAGCATCGGCTGGAACAGCTTGTCGGCCATGTCGAATCGCGCCGAGGCCGCGCTCCACCGACTGGTGTCGGTGCGGGGATCGACAGGTACGACCGCGATAGGAAAAGTCGTATTTCCCTGCAGCCGCATCAGATTCATCATCAGGTACGTCGTGACCAGGGTTCGCACCGGGCCGAACAGGATGTGGTGGCGGGGGAACTGGGCCAGCACCGGCGCGAATGGACTCGCCCAGCAGCAGATGGTCGAGACATGGTTCCAGGCATGAATCGCCTCGATGTCCACCGTCTCGACACCGTTCTCATCTCGGACCACCGAGGCCTTGGTGATGTACCCGTCCCACCGAAAACCCCTGGTGTTCACGGTGATCGGCAAAGTGGTGTCGGCATGATTGCCGAACAGGTGGTCGAAGTGCACCATGTCGCGCGGACAGATCATCTTCAACCCGCCGGCGGCGTTCCGCGGAAAACTCACCTGCAACGACAGGTAGCTCCGCTCCTCCCCCACCTCCTGCATGTCCTTGTCCCAGTACCGGACCAGAACCTCTTGATCCCGAGCATCTTCCTGCTCGACCCGAAACATCTCATCCATCCGCCGCGATTCCGCGTGCGGGTCCCAAACACCCATCCTCCACCACCTTTCCTTGATTTTGGGCATAAAAAAACCCCAACTCGTTCGAGTTGAGGTTCACTCTTTCTCAGCTGATCTTCCTACTCGCGCCTACCAATCGGCTTGAGTTGCTACAACGTCGGACTCATGCAGCCAAGCTGCTGAGCACAACATTCCACCAGCTGTCAGGATCGACAAATGCACCGGGATCATAGGCTGCCAGCTTTTCCCTCAGCCTCCGCGCACGTTCCTCGCGACCGGGCAGACCGCGGTCAGCATCGATAAACAGCGCGAACTGATACAGGAACTCCACAAACGCGGCAAGACTAGAATTCACCAATTCCAACGTTCCCCGGTTGAGTCCAAGTAGAACCACACGGCCGACTGAAATATCGAAACCAAATATCATCGATCCATCTGAACCCGGAACAGAACCAAGGAGTATCAGCTCAATCTTCTCCCCACCTCCGAGGTCTATATTGAACCGGTCGTATGGCTCGAGCCCGGTGCTACCGGCACCGAACTGGAATACAACCGACATCTCCATGGGCAATGTATCAGCAGAGGGATACGCCGTCGAGGGAGCTGGAAGCTCGGCCATCCAACTTGCGCGGTCGAAAACAGTAGAGTTACCGGCCCCCCAGGCTTTGGCGTAGTCCGCGTTCTCAGGCATTGAAACGTACCACCTTTAAGTTAAGTCCAGCCCAACTCTTGCAGATAAGAATACCACGAGCTCGTCTCCCACCACGGATCTGATTGCGGGCCCACGTGGCCGAACAATTCACGATAGCGGGGACCGAGTGCCACATCATTGACGAATTCGTACAACGAACCACACACAAGGGCCACAGCAGTTAGCGCACCATGATTGAAGTAGATCGGATCAAATACATGAATTGCACCCGATCGCCATCCGAGCAAAAGCGAAAATTCTCCCGCGTGTCCAATTTTTACGATCGATTCACCGTCGACCCCACGGATATCGCCTGAAGGTTCGATACTCGCAAACGACGCCGGTGGATAGAAGGTGATGTCACCGATCACCGGAGCATGAGACAGCGCATACAATCCGGCAACCGCATCCGGAACATCAGGAACGCGGTCTCTACCGGGATAAAGAATAAGCTCGGCACCGTCTTCGAATTCCGAGTACTGCCCTTCGCATCGCTCTTCGAATTCGTTTTCCGAGTCGTTGCTACGCAAGAAGTTGATCTTACGCGTCAAATCACGAAGATGTGACAAGGTTACACGCTCCCGGTATCGCGATCCATGGTCAGCCGACCACTTGAACTCTGATGATAGCTCCCTGTTCCGGTACCTGCAAAAGCTGGGAGTTTATCTGCCCACCCATGCCGTGGTTCGTAACCGAATCCAGCGCCCACATATTATTCAGCGCATCCTTGCCACCCAATTGCAAGTCGTGCGCATGGTCTATCTGCTGATTGTCCAACTCAGCGACTCGCGCATCCAGCTCCGATTGGCTTCGAGAACTGTAGAATATCTCTTTCAGCTTCATATTTCGCCATGTTCGAACTACCGATCCCCTTGGGTCGCCTTGCCCCGACATCTTCTGAAGCTGCCCACTCGCACCGAGCGTTCCGAGATACTGTGCCTTCGCATCGAAGTCTGCCTTGTTCCAACCGCTCTCAAGGCGCAATGAGATTGTCCAGGAGCCGTCCGAGTTCTTTTTAGGGACCGGTAGCCCATCCGTATACCCACTTGTGTATACGGGGTCGGTTCGCGGCCGATCGATCCGGAGTTCGATAACGGTGCCGTCCTCCAGCGTTCGCCTGCGAACGGCGATTGAGTTTCCCTCAGCATCAGTGGCCATTTTCCTGCGCGGCCAGTTTGGGAGAACGATTGGTTTGCCGGGAGATTTCGGCAGAAGACGCTGATTACGTGCCGAGGCGAGCGCCTGGGCAAATCGGTCACCTCCAACTCTGATGTCGCCATGCGAATGCGTCCCATGTGAAGGAACAACCTGAGGCACGAGACCTCGCATGAACGTTGTAAGGGCCTCGCCGAAGATTTCTAGAGTTTCGCCCGGCCGGTGGCGCCAGTGTTGAACGCCTTCGACCTGTTCACGGCCGAATCTAGCTACCCTGAGTGCGAACCCACTCGCCATCGCAATTGCCGACTTCGAGTGGGCGCTGACGTATCCAGTTGCGTGTTTTCGGAACCCTGAGGAGAATTCCCGCAACCCAGTAGCTCCGAGCCTCGTACGCGGTCGGATACCAACGCTTCTGAAGAGAATCAGGCCGGCAGCTGTCGTTGCACCGAATTCAAAAGTCGAACCGACCGTGTCGTCTTTCCATTGTTTGAGCGGAATTCCGGTGAGGTCTTTGACCAACTCGTCTTCACGGTCGGGCGGCTGGTAGGCGGTGGATCCACGAACGAAGCCTGATCCGCGTAGCGCATCGTAGCCTTTCAATGCCGCGTATTTCGGAACGGCGAGGTAGAACATGGCGGCGCCCTTGGCCAGGCTGAACACTGCCGTTCCCGCGTTTGCGAACCTGTTCGGGGCGTCGTAGGTCACATGAAATGTTCCGTATTGGTCGACCCGGACCGACGACATTCCTCTGACGCCGTCCTGCATCATATGAAATGGGGCGCCGGCGGTATCGGAAATAACAGATCCGAGGCCGGATAGTCCGCGCTTCGTTGCATTCCATGCACGCACGTCCCAAGGTTGCACGGGCGCTGGAATTTCATTTCTCCAGACCTCTTTACCGTGTGCATCGAAATGAACGGTTGTTCGACCCGACTGCGAAGTCAGAGTGCCATCAGGAAAGATCGTGTCCAGGCGCGGTCGGCCATCTTTGTCCAGCGAAAAATCGGTGATCACGCCGAGATGATTCATTCGATATGTATGGCCGTTCTTCACCCTGACCCAAGTCTGATTCCCATCCTTGTCGGGTTGCCCCTCCCACCGGTTGCCTTGATCGTCTTCCATCCATCCGGTTTGGTTCGGGAATATCAGTCCCGTAAATTTGGAATCGAGTTGACCGTCGGGGCTGAATCTTGTAGATGACAGCGTGGCAATGCCGAAGTTGTCGATGTGAGCATTGTCGTAGAGTCCTTGCTCGTTCCGGGCACCAATATCGACGCCAACCACTCGTCCATCCGGACCGATCGACAGGGTTCGCGTCCTGGTGGTGTCCGGAGAGGTCTCGAACACATGACTCGGAAGCCCTGAGGTAGAAGTCCCGGCCGCAAAGTGCTGGCCGTACCCGAGTTGGTTGGGTCCACCTGATTCGAAATAGGACGCATCGCCATTCGCATCGTTCTGCCAGCGAATGTATTTCGCTGTGCCTTCGATGGAAACGATGCGTGCGGTCGACACGACGTTTCCGTCCTTGTCCCTGACGACTGCGTCGACGGTGTTCTTGCCGTTCCCTTCGGGGATCGTGAACGTAACCGTCTGTCCATTCGGAAGAACCTGATCCCAAGGTTGTCCTACCTCGCGCCCGGCAGTGGGTGGCATGGGCAGCGCATCCTGGTTCGGGCCTTGCGCCTCGAGGAGAGGGTCACTCTTCGGAGGTGGGGCTGTTATTCCAGGCTGGGTCGGCACGCTGGGGGCCGCTTTGGCGGGCTGGGGCGGTGCTGCAGGGGTTGGCTCAGGCGGTGGGTCGATCAAATGTTTGATATCGCCATCGCCCGGGTCAGCCACTGCGGGAGGCGGTGGCGGGGGTGCCGGCACAGTGCCGGGCGATGCGGCCTCTGTTGGCGGCGGGGGTGTTTCCTGTTTGGGCGGTCGTTGAGGAGTGGTCGGCACCTGCGGTGTCGTCGTCGGACCGTTGATCGGGGTGGCCGAGAGGACTTGCTCGCGTGCGATCGAGTCGAGCGCTTGCCCGTTCAGCACCCGCTCATAAGCCCGCGCCGCCGAACCGGCAGTCGACGCGGACACGTTGTGCACGCGCGGTCGCCGCTCGACCTCGGACGAAGAAGGCGCACCCGCCGGAGTCAATGACCCCAACCACTCCTGGAACCCTGACGGGTCATACGCCACACGTGCCGCCTGCATCACCACGGCGAACCTCCATTGGAAAATGAGAGAGCCCAACCCCGGTGCGGGGTTGGGCTCTCTGGTTCGAGATGTTCAGTTGTCGGCGATGATCAAAACGGTCGCGAAGACCTCGGCGTCACCGCACCGATAACGCTCGACTCGGTGTTCCCGTCCTCGACCTTCACCACGATGTCCGTGCTGGTCCACGGGTCCAGCGAGGCAAGCCAGCGACGGCCCGCCAGCTGCCCCCACACATTCACACCAACCGAGTTGCCCGCTGCGTACAGCCGCGCGGTGCGGTGCCGGGGGTGGGTGTCGATTCGCAAGGTCTGTCCTTCGGCCAATCGGGGGGTCTGCACCAGCCGTGGCTGATCACCACCCACTGGGTCCAGAATCGACCAACGACCTGGGCCGTTCATCGTGTACCGCGGCCACGCCGGCTGATCAGCGGCGTTGCGAATTCGCAGGATGCCCTCGCCCAGGCCGGACGCGTTGGTCCACACCGCGGTCTCGTCGAAGTGCCGCTCGAGCGGATCCATCGCCGTCGCCGAAATCTTGTACATGGCAAAGCCATTGCGTGCCGGATCGATGTCGCCGGAAGGTTCGGGGGCGCCATCGAGCTGGAACTGCTGGAAGCGCCAGCCCTGGTGCCTCGTGAAGTAGCCGACGGTGACCGGCTTGTCGGTCGACCAACCGCGGAACCAGGCATCGTGGACCGCGAGGAATTCGCGGACGGGATTCGATTCGCGAGCGCCTACTGCGGTCGAGATGATCGCGAGAAAGTCCCATTCCTTCTTCCAGCGCACCGAGCGGGCGAAGGTGGCACCGTCCTGACGGGCGCCTTCAGTCGTGAGCAATTGGACCGGTGCGAACATGAATCCGGTTTGCGCGGAAAGTCTTACGCCTTCGCGCCCCGCGTTCGGGCCGGCCAGGTGCCAGACCCGCCCGTTGACATCCCACACCACGATCTTGGTGTCTTGGCTGTTGAGCAATTGGTGAGTCATCGCCCGATCCCTCCTCCGCGCTGCTGCACGAACGTAAGACGGCGCTGGACGCGGGCGATGGAGATCGCGACGCTCTTGGGGTCCATACCGTTGAAGTTGTAGATGTCGCCGCGGGCGGTGTGGCCGCCGACGCCTTCGGCCAGGTCGGTGAGTCCGAAACCGGTGCCGACGAGTTCCTTGGCGGTGCTGGCCACCCACTCGACAGGCTTGGCGATCAGATCGACCGCCTTACCCGCCCCGACCGAACCGACGAGTGAGCCGAGCACCCCGCCGACCGCGGCGCCCGCGGGCCCAGCGATCGCGGTGCCGATACCCGCGCCGATGAAGCTGCCGAGCTGCCCGGCAGCCGTCTCCGCGACTCCCTTTGCCGCGCCCGTGATTCCCTTGACCAAGCCACCTGAAGATGCGCCGGAGAGGAATCCCTGAATGCCAGCGGTGAGGTTGTCTGCCTCACTCATGTCGAACTGCTTCTGCTGTTCACCGGGAACGAAGTACGACCCTTCGGGATCGATCCCGAGTTGGGTCAACAGCGAACTGTCGACGCCGAACGCGGACGTGATCTCAGGGATATTCAGCGCACCCGCGAGGGCGCCCAGATCGGCGCCGAAATCGCTGGCGGCCGGGATGCTTCCGAGACCCAACGATTCGGTCAACTTGTTCGCCATCGCGCTGCCGACGACGGCGCCTCGGTCGATGTCGTCGGCACCTCGATAGGTGGTCCAATACTTCTCGTCGGCCAGGGTCTTACCGTTGAGTGCCGGCGTGCGCGGCGTGGTCGCCGGACCTGGCTCGGTTGCAGCGGTGCCCGGATACCACACCCAAGCGCCACCGCCGTTGGACCCGTCGCCGCCGACCATCACGCTGCTGCTTCCGCCGCCGCTGGTTCCGACCTCGGTCCTGACGACGTCCCCGCCGCCACCACCGGTGGTCATACCGCCGCCCGCACCGTCCCAGGTAGTGGCTCCGGCGGGCGAAGCACCCCCGGGAGCAACCGCCCCTCCCGCCCCTCCGTCGGTGAAGGTCGGCGTTCCCGTCGGACCGACTTCGGTCTTCAGTGACATAGCGGCACTGAAGCCGCCCCCGAATCGCGACCCGATAGCCTGGCCGAGGGATTCGCCGATCACCGGCGCAAGATGCCCCGCAGGTCCGAGAGCAGGCGCGATGGCCTCGCCGAGAGCCAAGCCCACGCGGCCACCTGCCTCGGTTGCCGAAGACATGATCCCAGCGGTCAGCGACTCCGACAACGCGGCCAATGGAGAGACAGACCCGGTGCCGGTGTTCGTGGACGACTCGGCGAGAGTCGGCGCGACGTTCACCATGCCCTGGGGTTCGACCTGCAGCCGGGCAGACAGCGGCGGCCCGCTCTTCGGAACTACCGAAGTCTGCGGGCTCACATCTGTTTTCAATGGGTCGACAGTTTTGCGGCTGTAGGCGCCGCTCGAACCGAAAACCGGAGCGAGGACGCCACCGAAGGCGGCGCCGGCCGTGCTCGCGGCATCCAGTGCGGCACCACCGATACCGCCGAGAACATCGGCGATCAGACCGGTGCCGAGAAGTTCACGCCACCGCTCCGGATCTCCCATAGGAGAGCTGCCGACAAGACCGCCGTCGGCGAATCCCGGAAGCATCCCGGCCAGGTACCCGGCGGACGGAACCCAACCGGCATTGATCGCTTCCAGCAGCGGCAGCGCATTGGACGTCGCGGCCGCATTGACCACGAATTCACCGTTCGACAACCGCGCGAGAATGGAGTCGCTTGTGCCGGTGCCGGCTCCGCGCACAGTGCCACCGCCGGCGTAACCGGCAGGCACTTCTACGACATCGTCGACACCCGACTCGGCCTTCGCCGGATTCAGCAGTGTCGTCTTGGAGGAGAACTTGATCAGGCGCGTCTTGGTCTCGGCATCGTCACCGCCGGGGCGGAGCAGGTCCATCGCCTGCCCCGCGACCCGTTCGGCGATAGCGCCCGGCTGAGTGCCGAGAACGTCGGAGAGGACGCTGTCTAGAACCCCGAACAGACCGGAACTGATCAGGGCGTTCGGTGGGATTCGGCCATCCGAATCAAGGGTGATCGGATCTTCGTCGGCCAGGGTGATCGTCGCAGTTCCCGAGCCGGAGCCGCCTTCCCAGACGGCTCCGCTCGGCAGAGTGATCCGCTTTCCCGGAGCCGGTTGGCCGCTCGTGGTCATCGCAAGAACGTCCGGCAATGTCATCGCCGTTGGGCGTTTCTTCTTCACAATTGGTATCCACTTTCTGCGTTCGACCGCTCCGGCGCTGCGGCCACCTACTCGGTCCAGCCGAGGAACTCGTTCATCTGCTCGAGTTGTGTTGCCGTGCCGAGACGTTCACGATCCGACTTCACACCGGGCCGCTGAATCGGCTCCGGGCGGTTGCGTCCGCGCCTGCCATCGTCGGTGCGCGCCCATACCAGCCACCGAAGGCTGTCGGACACGTCGGCCAGCAGGTGTTCGGCGACTTGCCATCGGCTCGATTCCGGATACATCGTCCGCAGCAGTGCGGACTCGATCGGCAGGTGCTTCACGATGGCCCGCAGATCAGCCCACCCGAGGACGTCCGTACCGAGCATCCGCAGCCGCAAGCCGAGCGCGATCAGGTCGTATTCGATTGCCTCGCTGTGCTCTTCGAGAAGAGCATCGAGGCTTAGGATTCCCCCAGGCTCAGCCCCGAGTGCGCGCGCCAGGCTTCGAGCAGCTGGTGGTACGCATCGGGATCCATCTCATCGAGCACCACGAGCGCTTCCGGAGTCAAGCTCAACTCGAGCAGGGTGTACATCGCGTCGACGTCACCGAGCCGGCGGATCCGGCGCACGAGGCCCGGCTTCAGGTAGGAAAGCGACGGCAGCACGATCTCGGCGCCGTCGACGACGTAGGTGAAGTCGTCCTTCACAGTGCTCGGCTGAGCAATCTTGATGGGGGCAGCAGGAGAAGTCATGGGTAGCAGACCCTTTCGTTGTTGCAGAGTTTCGACAGGTGTTTGAAGAAGGGGCCCAGCGGCGGCGGGCGGGCCTGCGCATAGGTGTATTGACCCGCCGCCGTTGGGGGTCTAGAGGGGATCAGGCAGTCTTGATGCCGTCATCCAGGTAGCGGTAGGCCTTGACGCCGGAGTCGTCCTTGAAGGCCTCGACGTTGATGGTGAAACCGGCCAGCTCGTTGGACACGAACTTCTTCTCGGTGATCGAGGAGATCTTGGCGTTCGGCAGCACGATGCGCAGCTTCTTGTCCTCGGTCTTCATATCGAAGATCCACGAGCGACGCGGCAGCACCATGCCGGTTTCCTTGACGTTGATCAGCTTGCCGGAGGTGGTGGTGGCCGCGGTGGCGGTCACGTTGTTCTCACCGAAGATCTCGCCGAGCACGTCCTGGTCCCACACCGCGTACAGAGTGAGGCCGAAGCGGACCGAGTGCTCGGTCTGCAGCTGGGCAATGATGTCGGCGTTCCAGTCCTTGACCGTCTCCACCTTGCGCTCACCGAGCGACTCGATGCCGTCCTCGGAAACGTAGCCCAGCGCCTTGAAGGCGGGAGCGATGGTGCCGGCCGCGGTGGTCGGCAGGGTGGTGTTGAGCGGCGCCACCAGGACACCGCCGGAAACGGCCAGGTTCGGGGTACCGGCGCCGATGTAGTTGCTGGAAGGCAGAGCCATTGTGTTTACTCCCTTGGGATTGTTGCGCAGGCCCTCGGGATTGGTACTTCAGTTCGACTCCTGATCGGAGTCAGGCGAGGACGGTGCCTCGCACAATCAGGTCGGCGACCAATGTGTACCGCGGAGCGGCGGTCGCCGGATCGGTGTCGTTCTCCATGCCGGCGTCCTCTACCTGGTCGCACCACACGGTGCCCAGGTAGCCGGGGGCAACTGCACTCAGGATCGAACGCACAAGGGCGGCAAGGGTTGCCGCTCCGCCTGCGTCGTCGGTGCATTCGAGAACGACGCGAGGACGGTCGAGGATCAGGTGGGCGCTACGGCGGCCCTCCCGATCTTCGACGTCGACTCGGGCCTTTCGGTCGTTTCTGGTCACTCGGACCATGCGACCGGGGCGGGGGTCGGGCACCCTCACGACTACCGTTGCGGTGTCGGAGACTGCGGCGAGTTGCCCTGCAAGATAATCGACCAAAGTTTGTTCGATGTCAGGAAACAGAATTCTTTCATTCATTGTTGAATCCTTAGTAAATCATACTCCGAGCCTGTATCACCAGAAGCTCCCGGCGATCGGGCGGGAACTTCAATCTACGGCACAGCACGGAACAATTCATAGACGGCAACCACCTCCAAATCATCTGCCACTTAAGCGCATCAGATTTCGAGTACGGTCCAGCCTGCATCTATCCCATCCGCAGACCCAGCGCCAACGGAAGATACGCGGATTTAGCCTCGACTCTGTATCCTTTACTAAGCGCCATACATGCGATAGCTGTCAAAGGTAGCGAGACCCACCCTTCCGAAGCCCACGGGCGTTCACTTGCATGAACCCAATAGTACTGGTGCCGGACAAGCGCGTCTTCGAGCTCAGCGTTGAAGGTGGTCTCAGTGCCCGTCATCAGCGCATGAAACAACTTTATTGGCGGATATAGCAAGTAGTGAACAGAGTCAGCTGATGCTACTTCCACACGCGCCGGATCGGAAAAATATATCGCGTCACCAAATTTCCGCACCCACTTCTCGTCTTGTCGTTGCAAGCACTGGAGCGCTTCAATCCAGCAGTACTGGAATCTATCCGCTTGCACACCCGGCGAGGTGAAATCAGCTATGGGCACTGCGGCTAGCAGATCAAGCCGCCTCGCGTCACCAAGAATTACAGCGATCCAGAATGCATTAAAGAAGTCTACGGGTGTGAGAGATGCCTGGAAAGTTGAACTGCCCGATGACCACTCACCATCATAAACGCGAAAGAGGGAGCTGCTTGCCAACGAGTCATCACGCCGAGTAGCGCCAACCAGATCCACCAAGGCTTCATAGGAATCGAGGACGGCAGCTGCCGCACTTTTGGCGGCAAACCAATCAGGCTCCTCAAGTGCAAGAAGGTGAAGGAGACGATTAAGCAACAGGTCAGGCAGGAGACTAGCCGTTCTCGCGTCGTCAGCGCCGTCCTGCGTAAATGTACTTATCTGCGCATCTATAGCTACGATTCTATCCTTCAGATAAGTTTGGTCAATGTATAGACGTTCGATGAACACCAAGACGACCCAACCTCTCATATATCGAACCGGCGCATCTTGTATCCCATGTGCACGCCACCGATGCCCGGCCTTCCGTAGACAACACCATACCAAAGTCTGCCATCTTTCAGTGCTTGGCGAAGTTCATCTGCCAGCATGGCTTCACTACGCCATTTCATGCCCCGCCCCTCCATCATCCTCAGTATGTCGAGGAAGTATTTGAGATCACCCTGCGCAACCGTCAACCCGGAAGGCAGTGTCCTGTTGTTCAATCCTGTGCGCTCACTTGACTTTCCCTCGCCAACAACATAGAGCCGTGACTCCGGGATGACCCATAGGCCATCAAATTGATGATTCCCGTTACCGGGGCCACGCAGCTCGAGCTCGACAGCTCCGGGAAAGTTCTCAGGGATTGCGTGATGACGCAGTACACCCTCTCCATAACGTTCAGCTGCCCTTGTCATCTTGGTCTGAGCCGCTGCGTAGCCTGGAATGGTTTTTGACGACGGGACCGAACTGATAGATTGTGCGCGATCGAGAGCCAACCCGTTCAGCGTCGCCCGTGTTGACGCGGGCAAATTGGCTGCCGATCCCAGAATCGCATCCCCCCTATATTCCGGTGGTTGCGGCCCAGGTACATCCCTCGCAGCGATCCACTTTCCTGGTGCAATTTCCTTGATTTGAGGAGGCACCAGTCCCGTATCGTCCCTAGCCTCAGTATCCTTCCGATGGCCAAGCGTGTTGTAGAAAGTTTGACGATACTCTGGATCAACGTTTGCGCGGCGTACCTGATGATCACTAACCCGTTCGGGCGCCATCCTCCGAAGTTGTTCGAGTGATACACCTAAGTGCAACTCCCATGGAGAGCCACCGCTGGTTATCGGTGACGAATCCATAGAATGGCTACCCCGCGAATTCGCAGTGTTCGGAGAATCAGTAAGGTCCGAACGTTCCAGCGGCTGAGCATTTAGCTGCTCAGCGGAATGACGCGCTCCCGCATTTGCGGCCTCCGCCGGCAGAAGGGGTGCGCCATTCGAGTTGCGGCGTTTAGGTGCGGCTGGAGTAGTCGCGTTGGGTCCGGTCCCCGGTGAACGAGGAACGCCGCTACCCGACGATGCCCTCCCTGTATGGGAACCGAAGCTCGTAGGACCCGAGGTACGAGCTGCCCCAGGGAAGCTGATTCCGTTCGTTACAGCGCGGGCTGGTGCACCAAGGGACAGGCCGCTTCTTCCGAACGCGGTAGTTGCGTTGTTGATCGCGGTGCTTACTGCGGCAGGGGGCGGCAACTTACCTGTGGCGTTATTTACCGCCTTGGGTCCGAATAGCAGCATCGTGCCGAATAGTCCGCGGCCGATGGTTTCTCCTGGTTCATCATCAAACTGTGTCCAGTCGGCGCCGATCGCAAAGATCGACATTTCGTTTCCAGTTAACAACAGATCGTGACCTAGTTGCTCCCAACTTCCTTGACCGACAGATATGGCCGCGATATCTATTGCCGTGAACGCGAGACCTGCACCTACACCTACCCCGCTCGTCGCAAGTCCGAGCCACGCATCTTTGAGGCTGCCGTCCACAACGCTCGCCACAAGACGACTGGCCCAACCATCAACATCGTCACGGTGCTGCTGTCCTACAAGTGACGCGAGACCGGTCCTCATTTCTTTGAAGGCGTACTCGAATCCGGTTGCGACATCTCTGCTGAATGAGGTGAACCTCTCAAAATTGCTACGTAGGTCCGGCCTAGGGGCCACTGCAGTTGGGCCGCGCGATTCGATAAGCTTGCCGAATCGGTCGTACTGTGCGCGCGACCCATCGTCACCACTGATAGTGGCACCATCCGCACCAATTACGGACAGATAACCACCTACCCCGAAGTTGCCGAGATACTTGTCGGTCTGGACTTCACGCTCCGGATCAAAGGTTCGTATATGTGTACCGTTATTCGTGATCTCGATATTGGTATAGAACGGGGATCCGTCAAGCTTCGGTGAAATCGTCCACAGTGGTCCACCCGAGAAATTCCCACCATGCCACCCATGCCCTGCGTGGTTGATGTATCTTATCGGGTTGGTAATCAGTTCACCCAGCCCGGTATCATTCGTCCGCCATGTGGAAGTTTCGCCATTATTGTTGGTATAGGCGGTGCGATAGAGGCCGGGTTCGGCAGAGATGGTCTCTAGGTATCCGACGCGAACACCATGGTCCACCAGTGGAAATGTTGTCTGCAGATCTGGCAGTGTGCCGAAGACACTATCGGGGGTTCCTGTTGTCGCGGTGCCGGCGTTGAATACTTGTGTGATCTGATTCGATCCGGCGCTCTCCTGCTCCGCGTAGAGCGATGCACTGCCGACAATATCGACCCACTGCCGAGCGCCGCCATACTCCCCGTAAGCAACTCGCGACTTTCCAATGAGAACGCCATCGAGGTAGACCTCCTGATCGACGGTCTTGTTCCCATTGCCAGACGGAATGGAGTATTTGATCGTGTAGCCGTCCCGTTTTACATTCCATGTGTCACCTTCTTGCCTCTTCGACGTATCCGGCCTATCGAAGAGTGGGTGGCTGGGTTCTGAACCTGGCGGCGGCGCTGGAATCGGAGCAGCTGTTTTCGGAATTTCGCCTGGTTGAGGAGCCGGGCTGGTCTGAGCGGGAGAAGTCGTGCTCGGTGCAGGGGTGGTGGCTGGCGTTGATGCCGCCGGGTTGTGTGGCGGGACCACACCCGGCTGGCCCCGGGACGGCGTTGCACCCTGCGGCTCTGGCGCTTTCGTATCAGTCGGCGGCGTTGTCACGCCCGGCTGCTCGGGCACCTTCTTGTCGGTGGAAGGAGCCTGGTCTGCGTGCACGCCGGGCTGTCTGGGCACGTTGTCGTTGACGAACCGTAGATCCGTTGTATCGCTGTGGAGTGCTTGTGCTTCCAGCTGACGCTGCGCGAGAACTCGGTTGTATGCGCGCGCAGCGGACGCTGGCGTCATGCCCGCGAAGTCGAAGATCCGGGGTTGATTAGCCTGGGATGGTGTCGATTCGGCGCCGATCGGTGTCAGGTAGGCGCGCCAGGACGCACCAGCAGTAACCCAATCGGACGCGACGCTCACCGCTCCTCCGCTGAAGCATCATCGATGCGGCGGCGCAGTTCGGCGACCATGGCCGCGTACGCCTCCGACTTCGTTTTCCCCTCGACCGCGATTCCACGGGGATGCGTTGCGTGCCAGGCGCTCCCCTCGATCTGCTTCACCGAGATCTGGTCGAAGTCGTAGAACTCCTCGACATCAGGAGTCGGCCAAGTGCCTTCGGCGTCGGGGGTGATGTGGGTACCGGTGTCGAAGGCGCCCGGGACACCGGCGGGGGTGGGGACCCACCGGATCTCCTCGAGTTCGGGGTGCATGCGCACGCCGCGTTTGACCAGGTACTCGGCGACGCGGGTGGCTTGTTTGATCGAGGTGACGGTGGGTTCGGCGAGTTTCCGGCCGACCGCGCTCTTCCATTCGGGGAGGTGGATGACCGAGAGTTCTTCTGCCAGCAGGCGGACTTGCGGGTCGAGTTCGTCGGTGTGGTCCGGTTCGGCGAGCTTGCCGGACAGGGTTTGCTGCAGCAGCGCCAAGAACTCGGGAGTGACCAGTTGACCGGACTCGGTTTGTACGTATTCGGGGGACGACGTTTCGGTGGTGCTGAAGTCGACCGAGCCGATGATTTCCTTGCCGGACATGTGGTGTGCCTCCCGAGCTTGGGCATGAGAAAAGCCCGGGCCGACGGGCCGGGCTTGGGTGGTGGGGTTTTAGTTAGAGGCCGAGCAGCGGCAGGACTACCGGCGCGAGGAGTAGTGCGAGCTCGAGCAGTTCGAGTACGACAGGAAGCATGGGAATCACCTCCTCCCATCGACGTGATGGTCTGGTGCGTCAGGCAGGGGGTGTCTCGAGGGCTTTCAGGCGCTCGAGAACGTCGGCCAGGGCGTCGACGACGGTCATGCCGTCGAGCTGTTCCCAACCCCCGAACATGCCCGCGTCGCGCTGCTGGCTACCGCACAGCTGTTCGCGGATGTCTTTGACGTCCGAGCCGATCGGGCCGCAGAAGGCGGTGATGAAATCCTGGATTCGGTTGACCTCGGCTGCGCTCATCGGAGCGTCCTCTCCGTCGATGAAAGCCTGTACGTCACGGCGGAATTCGCCCATGTCGATACCGGCGGGGTCGATTTTTCCTTCGTGCGAGTACTCGCGGTGGGCCACGCAGTCCTCGGCGTCGCGGCCGATGCGGGCCAGGATGGCCGCGCAGCCGCGCTTGTAGGCGTCGAGTTGTGTTGGGGTCCAGTCGGTTCCGTCGCCGCGGGAGACGGCTTCGATGCCGATCACGTGGTAGTTGGCGTTGTTCGTGGGCCAGCCGGGCCAGGAGCCGCGGCCGGCGTGCCAGCAGACGCCCGCGGCGATCACACGGAAGGTGCCGTCGCGTTCGAGGACTAGCTGGGCGAGCGGGCCGGGGAGGTCGGCGCGGCCGTCCTGGACGATGCGCCAGTCGTTCTTGCCGCCACCGGCGGTGTGATGGCACAGCACGCCGCGCAGGTCACGGAAGTCGCCGTGGCCTCGGTCGCGCCAGCCTTCGTGTTCGATCACGGTGAGCCCGGCGGCGCGCAGCACATCGGCAAGCCATACCGGATCTCCTGTCCAGCTCATGGGCTATCTCCTTGCGTGAGTGGAAGTTCGGTGGTCCCGCCCTCTGGGGTGAGGGAAGTGTCGAGGGCGGGACCTGCGCGCCTGACGCAGCGACGGCGTCTCTACCGCGTTCCACCTGCGGGAGACGGGCGCATCAGGGGCGCGGCATGCGGCGGGCTCGAAACCCGCACCGTATCGAGTGTTCTCCGGGGGCCGACCGCATGCAGTTCGGGAACGGCAGTACTGCCGTCAGATCTCTTCTTGAAGGGTGGGCGGGATGGTGTATCGCGCCACGGGTGGTTCCTGGCCGGGGACGTGCAGGCGCAGGAAGCCGAGGAGTTCGTCGATGTGACGTTGCAGCGCGCGGATCAAGCGGATGGCATCGCGGAATCGCTGCTGGTCGTCGACGGCCTGTTCCTCCAGTGCGACAACACGTTCGCGCAGTTTTGCCACCTCGCGGGCCTGCCACGCGGTGACCGCACCGATGACGGTCGCCACGGCGACACCCGTCGCCTGCACGAATTCAGGACTCAGCCACGACGCCATGTGAATCACCCGCCGATCCCGACACCGGGGTCACCGCGGGCCTGATCACCGCCCCGGCGATCACCGGTGTGGTCAGGCCGTACAGGGTGAGCAGGGTTTCCACCCAGGCGGCGTCGACCTCCCGACCGATGAGATACGCGATCACACCTGTACCGGCGACGAGGACGGACCGGACCAGCGCAGGCTCTGGGGCCTTGCTGATTCGCATGTTGGGTTCCTTTCCACAGGTGTTCAGATGCGCCCTTCGGCGACATCGAGATTCAGTGCCTGCGCCAGGGCGCGAGCATGACCGCAGCGGACGTAGTCGTCGGTGTGGCGACCGTCGAAGAGATAGCCGCGGGCATAGGCGATCGCGCCGCCCCACTGCCGCCAGTTCGCGGGTGACCACCAGCGCTGCAATTGGTTTCGCGTCGCGGTGTGCAGCATCTGCTGCCCCCAAGTGAGGGCGGCGTCGGCACCGGAGAAGCTGAAGAAGGTGCTGAGGTCGGCGATGGTGCGCAGCGGGTTCCCGGCGGGCAGCGCGGTGATCGGATCGCCGGGTGCGGCAGCCCAATAGGTAGGGATCCCGTCGATCTCACGTTCGCCGACAACACCGTGGCCGCCGGGGTCGACATCGCCGAGATAGCGGCCCGCCGGCCGGCGAGGATCGGCTATCAACGCACAGGCGACCACTTCGCGGCCCGGGTGCTCGCCGCGTCCGATTTCGGCCGCGAGATCACCTGCTACTGCCGCACCTTGTGAGTAACCCGCCAGGACAACAGGATTCGGCGATCGATCGATGGCGGCCAGCAGAGCACGTTTGCCCTCCGCCACGCTGGCGGTGTAGCTCAGCCGCGACCCGTAGTCCGCAGGATAGGGAACCATGCGTGCCGTGAACATCGCTTTGTTGAGCGCCTCGATGAACGCACCGGTCACACCGTCGCCACCGGGGTTCCAAGTGCCTCCGACCACGAGTACGTCGATCCTGCGGGGCTGGCCTTTCGGCGACCACAACGACATTGGTCTTCCTTCCTGAAGTGGATGGGTCCCGCTCCGGACGGCAAACGTCCGGAGCGGGACCAATTCGCCCCTGCGCTGCGTCGGCGCCTGCGACCGCGAGTTGGCGCGGGAGACGGGCGCGTCAGGGGCGGGCATGCGGCGGGTTCTCACCCCCGCATGGGTCATGGCGAAAGCCGCACCAATGCAAGAACCCCCGGTCCGTGTGGACCGAGGGTTCGACTGATCGTTGGCTTATCGCCGATGTCTTCCGATATTCGTTTCTCTGTACACCTCGCCGGTGCCAGGGACCGGCCACCCGCACCGCGCGGGTGCGTCCGGGTCGTGCCCGGGTCCCCAGCGCAGGCGGTTCAGCGCGAAAATGGGGAGTTCGTTGATCTGAGCGTCGGTCAGGTTCTGCAGACGCCAGCTCAGCATGAACTCGGTGGTCCCCAGGCAGGCGGCTACGTCGGCGATGTTGTCGGTGATGGAGATCGCGTCGGCGAGGGCCTCCACACTGATCAGGCGTTCCGCGACGATCGTGTGGATGTCCATTTCGAGCCGTGCGCGCCACCATTGACCGTTGAGTGCGGCAGTACCCTTCGCTGTCGATGCCAGTTCGACGTGGCAGATGCAATGGGCGATGGCCTCGTTGACAACATGTCTCGGCAGGTCGACCGAGATCATCATCGCCCGATCGAGTGGCGACCACTGCCAGGCCATTTCAACCGTTCGAACCAGATCGATCCTGATGCCGAGGTTGAACGCTTCCTCCTGAGCGTTGTAGGCATTGCGTTGCATGGGGATGTCTTGCGAACCCACCCGTACTCCCTCAGCCGACCGGATCTCGTAACGATCGCCATCGGCTGATGACGTGAGCGACGGTCTGGAGGTCTTCCATACAGAGGTCTGCCGGGTCCAGGTACGCGGGCGGCCGTTCATAGCCCGAGTTGGCGGTAGCCGACGTCCAGGCTTCCGGCAGCTCACTGTCGGTCCGGGCGTCGGGGTCGTCAGACGGAAAAGCATCGAACTCAGCGGACACCTGCACCCTAACCATGATCACGACAGTTCCCCCCCAAAGGTTGGGGCTCGCTTACCCATCCTAACGGGGAGTCAAACCTCCGAAACGGTTGACCAAGATCAACTGTCAACAGGAGAGGCGAGGAGAAGGGCGGGAAAGTGATTGTGGGATAACGCCTTTAGGGCATGCGTCCGCCCGCTGCAGTAATCATGACCGAGCGCGTGGATCGTGTCAACAGTTCGGGGCAACTTCGTCTGAAATCGCTGGTCAGACAGCCGCTTTCGGCTTGACGATAGCCGCCGCGGGAGTGAAATCAGCAGTGGCGTAAGCCGTTCCGTGCTCCCGAACGACGTCGGGGCGCCGACTGGTATCAGTCGGCGCCCCGTGCGAAGTCTCTCTACTCAGTTGTTGCGTTTGCGCTGCCGTGCGGGGAGCGCCAGATGTGCGTCCAGGACGGGGCCGACGAGAAAGAGCTCGGGCCAGTCGGCCGACCATGGACCGGGGACCGGCTCGACCAGCCCGGCCTCACGCAAGGTACGGAGACGACGCGCGGTCAAGTTCGCGAAGACGCCGCCGAGTTGGGAGGCGAGTTTCTGGATGCCCGCCGCGTTGAGCCGAACCGCACGTGCCCGGGCGAGCAGTTCGGCGTCCACCACGCCGCCGCCCTCCGCCGGCGGGCACACAACGACGACGGCCGCTTCGACAGCCGCGGAAATTTCCGGGAGCGCCTCTTCAACACCTTCAGTCATTGCAAGTGCAACGATATTTCGTTGCAACCACCGAGCCATACCCGCTGTACTTGCCGCACCGTCGTAATCCACGGCGCGCTGCTCACAGACCAACCGGACCCAGGAGACGAGAACGGCGCGAAGATGATCATCGGCACGCGCGGCCGCAGGGTTGAACGGCAGCTTCGGCACGGTCGATCCGCCGTGGACACGGATGTCGGGCTGCCCGAATCGGGTTTGTCTCGTCCTGCTGTCCGCGAGATCGTCGGCCAGCTCGGGAACCTCTCCCAACAGGCGAAACAGCGCCCTGGCGGTCTCCCGGTCCAGATACAGGTGGCCATCGTCGAACGCGAGATCGAGCTGCGTCACCCCGCAGGTGTCCTCCCGCACGCGCGACGAAACGGTCGCCCCATTCTCTGCACCCATCACTTACTCCTTCAGGCTCCGATACTGCCCCGGCTGGTCGCGGCCGAGTCGCGTGAACCTTGAAGGGCGCACAACTGCAACTCTGCACTTGTCGCATGCAACTACAACAAAGATTGCAAAGCAAGTCGAAGCATCGCACCTGGACCTCAGCACAGAAGCGACCAGGACGGGTCAGGCAGATTTACAACGGTGTGGTGATTTCTCGGCAAACTCAGCCGTAACCACCAACAATCACAGACGTCGTTGTACGCAGTGATGCTTTCCGCCTGCTACATTGGATGCATGGTGAGGCATCGGAGTGCGGTGGTCCCCTCAGAGGTCAGTGCAACACTGCGGCAAGCTCGCAAAGCACGTGACATGACGATGGACCGCGCGGCAAAAGCAGCGCGTATCAGCGCGAGCCTGTGGACGCAGGTGGAAAGCGGCGTGCAGTACAAACGTGGTGCGAAGGTCCCAGCCAGCACCACAGCGGAGACCCTGCAAGCCATGGCCGAAGCAGTCGGCCTCGACCCGGCACCGCTCCTCGAGCAAGCCGGCCTCGAGCCGACCGAACCGGCCACCAGCGTCGGCGATGCCGAAGCGATCGTCAATCTCGCCGGCCTGTCCGAGCAGGACCTCCGTCAGATCGCCGTGTACGTCAACGGTTTTCGGGCCGCTCGCAATTTGTGAGCGTCGCGACCTCGTGCCGCGTATACGACGAATGCCCCGCCGAGATCGGCGGGGCATTCGTTGTTCAACGACAGCCGTAGCAGATTGTGAGAGTCCGGCAGCTGCGGAGCAATTACGGGGTCGGGGTGGTGCCGGTGCCCGGGTCGGTCGGGTCTTCGGCAGCGGCCGAACCGGACGACAGGGCCTCGAGGATCGCGGCCAGGCTGTCGGACGAACCGGTCTCCGGCTCCTCAGCGATCTGCGCAGCGTCAGGGGTGGTGCCACCACCGGTACCCGGATCGGTCGGGTCCTCCGCAGCAGCCGAACCGGACGACAGCGCCTCGACGATGGCGGCCAGGCTTTCGGAGGAGCCGGTTGCGGGCTCTTCGGCGGCGGAGGCCACGCCGGTGCCGAACATGGCGATACCGGCCGCGAGGGCGATGCCGAAACCGAGCGTGCGGATCTTCTTCATGAAGTGAAACCCCTTGGTATTAAGCATGATTGCCGACTGCGTTGCCGACTGGAAAGTTTCTAACACGGGGGGCGGACAGTTCCGCAGACACTTGTTTTCGGGGCACTTGCCAGGGCAATGCTGAACATTTGCCGTCAAGGTGGAGATAATCCGAGAGCGGTGCGAGGGTTTCAGAACGATCGTTCGGAATCCAGAACTCGATGCCAGCTGGAAAAGTTGAAGACTGCAGTACAAGCGGTCGGTTGCGGCTCCGAGGCGGATTCGGCCCGAAGCCCGAGGTACTCGCGATCTTTCGGCACGGTGCCAAACTCATCTTGTTACCCAGCTAATACCTGGCGTACACCATGATTGATGTCACACGCAGGACCGGTAACAGAACGATCAACCAGAACGATTGTCGCGCAACCGGTTTGATTGACACTGTATAGCTACTGGTTGCCCGTCATATAACCACGTGTACAACGGAAAAGGCCGCATATCCCGAATGGGATACACGGCCTTCCGGCAACGAAGAACTCAGCGCACCGTGGCGGTGAGGTGGGGGAAACCCTTCTTGGGGTGCAGCATCGACAGATCCCAGCCGGTGTCGGACTTCTCGGCGTAGATGTTCACCGAGGCAGGCAGGAGGATCGGCTTGCCGAATTTGACCGTGTAGGTGGCCTTTTCGGGGACACGGCCCTCGATGGTGCCGAGGATCGTGGCCGCCGACCACATGCCGTGGGCGATGGTGGTGGGGAAACCCATTGCCTTGGCGCCGATTCCGGAGACGTGGATCGGGTTCCGGTCGCCCGAGGCGGCGGCGTAGCGGTTGATGATCTTCTGATCGACACGCTGCACGCGCAGCGGCGGCGGGGGGACCTCCTCCGGCGGGGGTGCGGACTTCGGACCGCCGGACAGCGAGGTGCGCTGCTGGTGCAGCATGGTCGCCACCTGACGCCACACCAGTTCCCGGCCGACACGGATCTCCGTAACCGCGTCTACCAGCAGGCCTTTCGGGTGCTCGCGCAGGTTCTCGGTGTGCACGGTGAAGTCCAACGGCTCGGCCGCCGAGATCTCACGGGTGCGTTCGATGACGTTCGAGAAGTGCACCGAACCCACCGCGGTGAACGGGAAGTCCCGCGCCACGAGCAGTTCCATCATCAGCGGGAACGCCAGGACGAACGGGTAGGTGAGCGGCAGGGTGTCGCCGAAGCGCAGGCCGGTGGCGTGGCAGTAGGCGGCGAGGTGGTCGGGGTCGACCCGCACACCCTCGATGGCGACCCGGCGGTCGGGCAGGACGGGCTTGCGGCCCGAGAGCGGCGCGGGCAGCGGGACGGCGCCGATGGCCGCCTTCGCGTACAGCGCGCCGTTGCCCGGGATCTCGGTGAGCGTGATGGTCTGGGTCATCAG
This sequence comes from Nocardia sp. JW2, assembly GCF_051843015.1. NCBI lineage: Bacteria > Bacillati > Actinomycetota > Actinomycetes > Mycobacteriales > Nocardiaceae > Nocardia > Nocardia sp. JW2. Next base: position 172,074 of record NZ_JBPXLK010000010.1, on the reverse strand, counting down.
GCGCCGATCAGGCTCTGCCCGCAGACGCGAACAACGTTGCCGCTCACCGCGTTCGACGCCGGGCTGGCGAAGTAGGCGATGGTCTCGGCGACGTCGACGGTCTGGCCGCCCTGCAGCAGCGAGCTCATCAGGCGGCCCGCCTCGCGGGTGCCGACGGGGATGGCTGCGGTCATGGCGGTTTCGATGAAGCCGGGGGCCACCGCGTTGATGGTGATGCCCTTCTCCGACAGCAGCGGCGCCTCGGCGTCGACCATGCCGATGACGCCCGCCTTGGACGCGCCGTAGTTGGTCTGGCCGCGGTTGCCCGCGATGCCCGCGATGGAGGAAACGTCGATCACGCGGCCACCCTCCTTGAGCACACCCTTGGCGACGAGGCCGGAGGTGATGCGGTGCGGCGCGGCGAGGTTGACGTTGATGACCGAGTTCCAGCGGCCCTCGTCCATGTTGGCGAGCAGCTTGTCGCGGGTGATGCCCGCGTTGTGGACGACGATGTCGATGCCGCCGAAGCGCTCGGTGGCGAACTCGGCGAGGCGCTCGGCGGCGTCGGGCGCGGTGACGTCGAGCGCCAGGGCGGTGGCACCGACCTTGTTGGCGGTCTCGGACAGGGCCTCACCGGCGGCGGGGATGTCGGCGACGATCACGGTGGCGCCGTCACGCGCGAACACCTCGGCGATGGTGGCGCCGATACCGCGCGCGGCACCGGTGACCACGGCGACCTTGCCCGCGAGGGGCTTGTCCCAGCTGGCGGGTGCGACCGACTCGGCCTTGCCGACGCGGATGACCTGGCCGTCGACGAACGCCGACTTGGCCGAGAGCAGGAAGCGCAGGGTCGACTCGACACCCGTGGCCGAGGAGCCGGCCTCGGGGTGCACGTAGACGAGCTGGGCGGTGGCGCCGCGCAACAGTTCCTTGGCCACGGACCGGGTGAAGCCCTCGAGCGCGCGCTGGGCGATCTGCTCGTCGACCGAGCCGACCAACTCCGGCGTGCTGCCGAGCACCACGACGCGGCCCGACGGCGCGATGTTGCGCATGGCGGGCTGGAAGAACTCGAACAGCTGCTCGAGCTTCTCGATGGAGTCGATGCCGGTGGCATCGAAGACCAGCGCGCCGTACTTGGTTCCGGACTCGAGCGAGTCGGCGATGGTGTAATCGGTGAGCAGGGCACGGATCGGCTCGGCGAGGCGACCCTTGCCGCCGAGCAGCACCGGGCCCGGAAGCGCGGGCTCCCCTGCCTTGTAGCGGCGCAGCTCCGCGGGCTGGGGCAGGCCCAGCTTGCTCGCGAGGAACGCGCCGGGGGCGGAGTGGATGAAGGATCCGTAGAGGTTGGGTGCGCCCTTGCTCTTGGCTGCCACTGTTCCTACCTTCACATTCGCGGGTACGGTGTCGACAACGAACTTACTCCAGAGTAAGTTGGATGACAACCGATCACCCGACGAGACCATGGAGAACTCGAGTGACAAGCAAAGCCCGCTCGACGGCGGCCAAGGCAAGTACCGCCAAAACCGCGAAGACGCAGCGCCCGGTCGCGATCGTTGGCGGTAACCGAATCCCGTTCGCGCGCTCCGACAAGGCCTACGCGCACGCGTCCAACCAGGACATGTTCACCGCCACCCTCGACGGGCTGGTCAGCCGCTTCGGCCTGCAGGGCGAACGCCTCGGCATGGTCGTCGGCGGCGCCGTGCTCAAGCGCGTCGGCGAGCACAGCCTGATCCGGGAGAGCGTGCTCGGCTCCAAGCTCTCGCCCTACACCCCCGCACACGATCTGCAGCTCGCCTGTGGCACCGGCCTGCAGGCCGTGGCGACCGTCGGCGACGCGATCGCGATGGGCCGCATCGAGGCGGGCATCGGCGGCGGTACCGACACCACCTCCGACGCGCCGATCGGCGTGAGCGAGGACATGCGCGAGTGGATGCTCAACGCCAACCGCGCCAAGACCAACAAGGACCGGCTCAAGCTGGTCGGGCAGCTGCGGCCCTCGATGCTCGGCATCGAGATCCCGCGCAACGCCGAGCCGCGCACCGGGCTGTCGATGGGTGAGCACGCCGCCATCACCGCCAAGGAATTCGGCGTCTCCCGCGAGGCCCAGGACGAGCTGGCCTACCTCTCGCACAAGAACATGGCCGCCGCCTACGACCGTGGCTTCTTCGACGACCTCATCACCCCGTTCCTCGGCCTGACCCGCGACGACAACCTGCGTCCCGGTTCGACCGTGGAGAAGCTGGCCACGCTGAAGCCGGTGTTCGGCACCAAGCTGGGCGACGCCACCATGACCGCGGGCAACTCCACCCCGCTCACCGACGGCGCGTCGGCGGTGCTGCTGTCGACCGACGAGTGGGCCGCCGAGCGCAAGCTGCCGGTGCTCGCGCACCTGGTGGACTCCGAGGTGGCCTCGGTGGACTACATCCACGGCCCCGACGGCCTGCTGATGGCGCCCACCTACGCGGTGCCGCGTCTGCTTGCCCGCAACGGCCTGACGCTGCAGGACTTCGACTACTACGAGATCCACGAGGCCTTCGCCTCCGTGGTGCTGTGCACGCTCGCCGCGTGGGAGTCCGACGCCTACTGCAAGGAGCGACTCGGCCTCGACGGTGCGCTCGGCTCGATCGACCGCAGCAAGCTCAACGTGAACGGTTCCTCGCTCGCCGCGGGCCACCCGTTCGCGGCGACCGGCGGGCGCATCGTCGCCTCGACCGCGAAGATGCTGGCGGAGAAGGGTTCCGGCCGCGCGCTGGTCTCCATCTGCGCTGCGGGCGGCCAGGGCGTCGTCGCGATCATCGAGCGGTAGTCACACGCTGAAACAACCGCGGCGGCACCCGGAATCCGGGGGCCGCCGCAGTTGTCTTCGGGCCTTTGTCAGCGGCACATCGGGTTCGGGTGCGGCTCGGCGGCGCCCCAGGGACCGCAGATGAGAAGCTTCATGATGCCGAGGGGGAAGTCGATGAGGGCGGAACCGGTGCCCGCGGAACCGGACTCGGCGATGACCGCGGGCTGCGCGGGGGCGGCGAGGGCCGGGGAGGTGGCGCCCGCGGCGATGCCCGCGACAGCAGCGGTGGTGACGAGGACTCGGATCATTCGACGGTGCATGGGGGAACCTCTCGGGTAACTGAGCAGAGCTAACTGTCACATCGGGGGTTTCAACGAGAGCGTTTCCGAAACTTGTGGGGGCTTGACTCGCCGAAACTGATTGTGTAACTGGCTATTCCGTGCCGATCGCGGCGGCCAGCACCGGCCAGGAGGCGTGCAAGTCCTGCTCCCAGTAGTGCCAGGTGTGCGCGCCCGCGGGCCGGAAGACGGTGTGCGCGGGGATGTTCAACTCGTTCAGGCGTGCAGCCAGCCGCTGAGTGCAGAAGTTGGCCGCCGCTTCGATGGTGCCGCCGAGCATGATCTGGTTGGCCATGCCGAGGGCTTTGCCGGGAGTCGCTCCAGGCGGAAGGGTTTCGGCGGGCCCGGGGAGCCCGGAGGCGCTGGACAGGTAGATCGTCTTGCCGCGCAGTCGATCCGCGTTGAGGTAGGCGTCGTTGGCCCGCCAGGCGGGGTCGTCGGGCGGGCCCCACATGTTCACCGGATCGGCGCCGGCGCGGGCCAGAACCAGGTCGATGAACGCGCGGCTCATCGGATCTTCGACCGTGGCGCAACCGCTGAAAGCGCCGACTGCACGGTAGCGGTCGGGCGCGGCGATGGCCAGGTTCAGGGCAGCCGTGGCCGACATAGACAGGCCCGCAACCGCATTCACGCCGGTGGTGCCGAGGGTGGCGTCGATGATCGGCGGTAGCTCCTCGGTGAGGAAGGTCTGCCATTTGTTGCGGCCGAGCTTCGGGTCGTCACGCTGCCAGTCGGTGTAGTAGGAGAACGCGCCCTCGGCGGGGGTGACGACGTTGACGTTCTTGTCGGCGAAGAACTCGACGATGTCGGTCTGGTCGTACCAGTTCGCCACGTCCTCGCCCCCGCCCGCCCCGTTCAGCAGATACAGGGTCGGGCGGGGTTCGCTGGTGTCGAAGGGTGTGATGACCCGCAGCGGGATCACCCGGTCCATCGACGCGGAGTACACGTGCAGCGTCTGCTGCCGCTGACCGGGCCGCTCGACGCTGTCGAGGCGGGAGACGTCGGCCCCGGCCGTGCCGACCGTGAGCACGATCGACGCCGAGATCGCTGCCACGATCGAACACAGCCGGGCGAACATCAGCTGCCGATCAGGTTGCGCAGCACGTCGGAGAGGATGTCGGTGGCCGAACCGGTGGAGCTCAGCTGACCGTCGGAGGACCCGAGGCCGTTTTCGCCGAGACTGCCGATCACCGTCTCGCCCGCGTTGGCGCCACGCGCGGTGAAACACGCGGTGAGGTTGGGCATTTCGTTGCTCACGCCGACCGTGCCCGCGACGCCGACACCGCCGCTGGTCACCTGCTGACCTGGCTGCAACGAGGACGGGACCGGGTAGGTGATGGTGAGGGTCACGGGGTTGCCCGAGTTCACGAACCAGCCGGTGCTGGTGACCTTCCAGCCGCCGGCGTTCGGTTCGGGCGTCACATCCTCGGTGACCTGGCCGCCGATGGCGTGATAGGCGGTGACCGTGGTCTTGACGGGGGCGCCGAAGCCGCTGGGCGGGAAGTCGGTGATGGTGTTGACGTAGGGGTTGCCGATGCCTGTGGTCCCGACGACCACCTTGTAGGTGACCGTGGTGCCCACGCCGATCTCCTCGCCGCTCGCGATCTTGTCGTAGACGTGGGTGACGCCGACGGTGCTCGCATCGCGCTTCTCGGCGTGACTACGAACCGAGCAGGTGGTGTCGGCGGCGGCGACGCCGGAGCCGAGGGCTACGCCCGCGCAGGCGATGACCAGCGCGGTCGTGGCGATTCCCGCGGCGGTGCGCGAAGTCCGGATCATGATTTCCTCCAAAGCCGCACCCTGGACGGGTGGGGCGAATCCTCATCGAGTGGTGCTCCCCCTCTGGCGACAAGGTAACGGTGGAACTGGACAGTTGTCCTGGAAAACAAGAACGCGTTCCAATATTTGTGGAACATCCTTGTTTTACTCTCCAGGACGCGTGTGACCAGGTAATCTCCGCAAGTTTGTGCCCCCACGCGGGCCCAGCCTCCCGTGATGACGGGAGGCCGGGTGCGGACGACTACTTCGGCAGCTCGATGTGGCCGCCGAACGCCTTACGCATGGCCGAGAGCATCTTGTCGGCGTATTCGGCCTCCCCGCGCGAGGAGAAGCGCTGGAACAGCGCGGCCGACAGCACCGGAACCGGGACGGCGGTGTCGATGGCGGCGTCGATGGTCCAGCGGCCCTCGCCGGAATCGGACACCCGGCCGCTGAAGGAATCGAGGTTGGGGTCGGCGAACAGCGCGCCCGCGGTGAGGTCGAGCAGCCAGGAGGCCACCACCGAACCACGCCGCCACACCTCGGTGATCTCCGGGATGTCGAGTTTGTACTGGTAATACTCCGGGTGCTCGAGCGGGGTTTCCTCGGCCGAGTGCTCGCCGCCGTGATCGGCGCCCATATCGGCGTGCTTGAGGATGTTCAGGCCCTCGGCGTAGGCGCTCATCGCGCCGTACTCGATGCCGTTGTGCACCATCTTCACGAAATGCCCCGCACCCGCCGGGCCGCAGTGCAGCCAGCCCTGCTCCGACGGGGTCGGCTCACCGGTGCGGCCGGGGGTGCGCGGTGCGGCATCGACACCGGGCGCGATCGACTTGAACAGCGGCTCGAGCCTGCGCACCTGTTCGTCCTCGCCGCCGATCATCAGGCAGAAGCCGCGTTCCAGACCGAAGACGCCGCCCGAGGTACCGACGTCGAGGTAGTGGATCCCCTTGGGGGCCAGTGCCTTCGAGCGCTTGATGTCCTCGTGGTAGCGGCTGTTGCCGCCGTCGATGATGGTGTCGCCCGGCTCGAGCAGGTCGGCGAGCTCGTCGATCGCGGCGCCGGTGGCACCGGCGGGAATCATCACCCACACCACCCGTGGCGCGTCGAGCATCCCGACGAATTCCTTCAGGTCGGTGCTGCCCCGGAAGCTGTCGCCGAGCTCGGCGGCCAGCTCGTCGATGTGGCCCTGGTGGCGCTCGTGCCCGACGGCGCTGTGCCCGTCACGCACGATGCGGCGCACGATATTGGCGCCCATCCGGCCGAGGCCGATCATTCCCAACTGCATCAGTTCTCCCTCGTTGTCCGGTCCCTGGTGGCGAGTCTCACCCCTGATTGTCGCGTGCGACCGAGCCCAGCTGCCCGGCGGCATCGCGCGCCCGGTCGAAATCGACCGAAAATCGGCTGTAACGCCCCGGTGAGGGCCGCGATAAACAGATCGGCTCCGTGTAGTTGCCAGACCCCCGACCCGGCAACTACACGGGGCCTTCCTGTTGTCTGCCCCACTTCGCCGGGCTGCCGAGTGCGCGCCGGGCCGTTACCCTTGGCGAGCACCCGGTAAACCCAACGGGGCCCATGAAACGGAAGGACCTCCGTGCCCAGCGAGTCGACCGCCGGACGACCGGCGGACCGAGGGCGGGGCGAGGTCGGACTACGCAAGCTGCTCGAAGCAAATCGCACTTTCGATGCCGACACCACCGCCCTGCCCACCCAGCCCATCAGCACCATCGCCCGTGACCACCGCCCACAGGCGCCTCAGCCGACCCCGCCGGGCGACCAGCAGCTGGTCAAGCGGATCGGGATCGCCGTCGGTGCCGTGTTCGCGGTCGGCACCGCCGCCTACCTGGCCGACTTAGCGCTGAACGTGGGCGAGGTGCCGCGCGGCGTCGTCGTCGCCGGCGTGGAGGTCGGCGGGATGGACCAGGGCGAGGCCGACGCCAAGCTGCGCAGCGTCCTCGGCCCGCGCGCCGACCAACCGCTGCCCGTGCGCATCGGCGATGTGCAGGCCAGCATGGTGCCCTCGGCGGCCGGGCTCGGCATCGACTGGGACGCCACCTGGGATGCCGTCGGCGGTCAGCCGCTGAACCCGGTCGGCCGATTGGTCTCACTGTTCGGGACGCGCGACGTCCCCGTGTCCAGCACCGTTGACAACGCGGCGCTCGATCAGCAGCTGAGCACGTTCCGCACTCACGACAACCCCACCGTGGAAGGCACCGTTCGCTTCGAGAACGGTGCACCCGTCGCGGTGCCGCCGGTCCCGGGCCGGGTGCTCGACATCGACGGCGCGCGCAGCACCATCACCGAGCGCTGGGCCGAGGTGAGCCTGCTCGACCTGCCCGTCGTCGCGGCGCCGGTCGAGGTGCGAACCGAAGCGGTGCAGGCGGCGTTGCGCGATATCGCCACGCCCGCCGTCGCCTCGCCGATCACGTTGGCGGCCAAGGACACCCGGGTGGCCCTGACACCCGAGCAGATCGCGAGCGTGCTGAGTTTCGTACCCGACGGCAAGGGCGGGCTCGCCCCGCAGATCGACAACGACGCCGTGATCGGGCTGCTCGGTCCGCAAGTGGTGACCACCGAGATCGAGCCCAAGGACGCCACGTTCACCGTCGGCGCCGGAAAGCCGACGGTGGTACCGGCCGTGGTCGGCGAAAAGATCGACTGGGCCAAGACGCTGGAAAAGCTGCCCGCGCTGCTCACCCAGCCGGGTGAGCGGGCATTCGAGGCCGTCTACCAGCGCATCGAACCGAAGCTCACCACCGAGGCCGCCGAGAAGCTCGGCATCAACGAAACCATCGGTGAATTCACCACCGGCGGGTTCAGCGGACCCTCCGGGGTGAACATCCGGACCGTGGCCGCCAAGGTGAACGGTGCCGTCGTGAAACCCGGAGATACGTTCTCGCTCAACGGTTTCACCGGTCCGCGCACCGCCGCGGAAGGATATGTCGAGTCCGGGATCATCGACAAGGGCAGGCCGAGCACGGCGGTCGGCGGTGGCATCAGCCAGTTCGCCACCACGCTGTACAACGCCGCCTACTTCGCGGGCATGGAAGACGCCGGGCACACCGAGCACAGCTACTACATCTCGCGCTACCCCGCCGCGCGTGAAGCGACGGTGTTCGACGGCGCGATCGACCTGGCCTTCCGCAACAACTCCGAACACGGTGTGTTCATCCAGGCCATCGCTACCGGGTCCGACATCACGGTGCGGCTGTGGGGAACGAAAACTGTTGACGTGGAGTCGATCACGGGCGAGAAGTCCAAGCCGACGGAACCGACCGAGATCACCCTGCCCAAGGGCAAGGACTGCATCGCCTCCGAGGGCGCGCCCGGATTCACCATCTCCGATACCCGGGTGATCACCGATCGCAAGACGGGGCAGCAGATCTCGCGGCACACGCGGACCGTGAAGTACGACCCCATCCCGATCGTGAAGTGCGAGTGAGGTTTTCCTAGCAGTTGCAGTCGCAGCAGCAACCGTCGCCGCAGCATTTGCCGCACTCGCCGCAGTTGCCGCAGCACTCGCACGCGTCGCAGCAGTCCTTGCACTTCTTGCGCCAGGCCTTCTTTCGCCTGCCGTCGCAAGGACTGTTGTGGTCGACGCAGCACGCCGCACCGGTGCAGTAGACACCGCAGATCTGGCCGATCGCCTGCAGCGGGCCGGGTCCGGACGACTTCTGCTTCGGCGCGGAAGGGAACTGGTAGGGCTCGTGATTCGCCGAGGCGCGACAGGTGTGCCCGGTGACGAGCCCGAGCCCGCGGCCGAGGTTGCGCAGGAGCGCCGCCAGCGGATCGAGCAGCGCCCAGCGCACCGTCGGCACCTGGTCGAGTTCGGCCTCGACCGCCGCCCGGCGGATACTCGCCTCGCTCTCACGGACCAGTTCGTAGGCGCGCGGCATGTCGGTGCCGGTCGCGTCGAGCGGGTTGAAGCGGCCGCGGGCGCGGTCGCGTTCGAGGTCTTCGATCGCGTCCGCGAGGTGGGCGATGCGGCCGACGTGTCGGCCGATTTCCTCCAGGGCGGCAACGTTTTCCGGGCGACCGGCCAGGGTGGCGGTGTGGCCGAACAGGGTGGCCGCGCACAGCTGGGTGGGGCCGGTGAGGTCGTCGAGACACCCCTCCGCGGCACGCGCTTCGAGTCCCGGCTGTGCGGCGATCGCGGTCAGCAGCGGAGCAACGTCGAGCCCGATGGCGTCGGCCTGGCGTCGCGCACGGGTCGCCCACGAATCGGAGATCTTGCGCATCGGGCGGCGCGCGAACGCTCCCGCGTCACCGTCGTCGACGTGATCGCGAATCTTGGCGGCGCCCAACAGGAGTGACGCCGTGGCGGCCAGCTGCACACCTGGCGCGTCGGCCGCGACCACCGACGCCCGGCGCATGCCGCGCAACGGACAGGGTGCGGCGTTCGTCCGGGAACTCGCGCCTGCCTGCGCCTCGGTGAGGACGCTGAGCACGATCGCGTCGGTATTGGTCGCCGCGCGGGCCAGCTGGCCGTGACCGTCGCGCAGGCCCAGACACAGCCCGCACATGTGCGCCTGCCACTGGTCCGGATCGATGCCGTACTTCGCCGCACCGTGCGCACACGGCTTCAACACTCCGAACACTGCCACCCCGTCGGTCGTGAACTACCAGACAAGCACGATCGCAGGTCGCGACGGCCAGGGCAACCGCTACTCGGGTTTGCGACCCGCCAGACCGCGCCAGGCCAGATCGTCGAGCAGGTCGACCGCCTCGGCCACCTCGATGCGGCCACCGGCGACCCGGTCGGCGATGGCCTCCCCCGCACCGATCACAGCGGCGGCGACGACCTCGAAATTGGTGCCGGGCTCGGCGTGCCTGGCACTGGATTCCAGCAGCTTCGCGGTGAGTTCGATGACCCGCTCGCGGGCGTTCTCGATCTCGGCGGCGAATGCTTGCTGACCGATTGCCTGCCGGTAGAGAACCTGCCAGGACTGCCGGTTGCGGTCGACGAAATCGAGGAAGCCCTCGAGCGCCGTTCGCACCTGCTCGTGCGGCTTGAGTTTGGGGTTGCCCGCGGGCGCGACGGCCTCGATCAGGCGAAGTCCCTCACGCTGGATGCACGCGCGGAAGAGCTCGTCCTTGGAGCCGTAATACAGGTAGAGCATGGGTTTGGAGATCTTCGCCTCGGCGGCGATCGCGTCCATCGATGTGTCGTGGAAGCCTTTGCGCGCGAATACCTCGACGGCGGCATCGAGCATCTGCTGCTCGCGAACCGCCCGGGGAAGCCGCTTCGTCCCGCCTGCCATCCACTCTCCTACCGCAGGGTGAGACCCCATCTTACTGCAAGGTAAGATCAGCCTGTGCCCATTTGCCGCACAGTCGCCACGCCGCTCAGCAGCCCAGTGCGACACCCTTGTAGCGGGCCATCCGCAGCACCGACGCATCGACTCGATCAGCGGGCAGTTTGCCACTCGACACCGACAGCTCCAAGCGGTCGAGTACCTGCGGCACCGCATCGGTGGTGATCCAGAGCGCGTTGTCGGCCCCGGCGACGAGCGCGGCCTCGACGGCTTCGGCGATCGTCATGCGGTCGGTGATGGCGGCCATGCCACCCAGATCGTCGGTGAAGATCGGGCCGTTGAACGGCGCGGCGCCGTAGCCGGTGCCCTGGCGCAGCAGCGACATCACGGCCGGGCTGATGCTGGCCGGGGTGTCGGGTTCGGTGAGGCCGGGCACGTCGAGGTGGCCGACCATCACGGCGGCGCCGGAGTTCACCAGCTCGCGGAACGGGACCAGGTCCTTGGTCTTCAGCTCGTCGAACGGGGGCGTGCGCACCGCGCCCGTGTGCGAATCGCCGGAACCCGAGCCGTGACCGGGGAAATGCTTGATGACCGAACCGAGGCCGACCTCGTTGGAGGCGCGGATGTAGGCGTCGGCGTATTCGGTGACCACCTGCGGGTCGTCGCTGTAGGAGCGATCGCCGATGACGCTGTTGTCGGGCTGGGCGCTCACATCGGTGTCGGGTGCGAAATCGACCGTGATGCCGAGGTCCTTCAACGCCTTCGACCGGGTGAGGGTGTTCTGGTAGTGCTGTTCGGGCGTCTGGGTCTGGGCGACCACCCGGGCCGAGGGCGCCTCACCGATCACGGCCGACGCGCGCGAGACACGCCCGCCTTCCTCGTCGATCGTCACCATCAACGGCGCCTTCGCGAGAGCCTTCACCGCGTCGAGCTGGGCGCGATCGAGCAGGCCCGGATCGGTCCAGCTACCGACGAAGATGCCGCCGACCTGCTCGGTGGTCACCACATTCGTGGCGTCGTCGGCGCCGGTGATGCCGACGGTGAGCAGCTGGGCGAGCTTCTCGCGCTGCGAGAACGTGCCGAGATAATCGGCGCCGCAAGGTTTTTGGGCTCCGGTGGTGGCGGCGGGCGCGCCGCTCTCCGACGACGGCGCCGTACCGCTGCTGCTCGCGGCGGTGGTCGTCTCGGTCGACGACCCTCCCGAACACGCGGTGGCGACGGCGGCGACAACTGCGAACACGACCACAGGCGATTTCCGCATGCACTCCACGGTAGACCCGGACCGGAACCGGTGCCGTCGTCAGGTTGGGTTCAAGCGGCAAAAGGCCGGGTAACCTGGGGGAAAGACCCTGCGCAGGAGGTCGTCATGCCGTGCGATCGGATGCTCATCGCCTACGACGGTTCCGAACATGCCAAGCGCGCCGTGCAGTACGCGGGCCGGTTCCTCTCCGCCGAACGCGCCATTCTGCTCACCGCCTGGGAACCGATGGTCCGCCAGGCCGCCCGTATCTCCGGGCTCGCCGGGGTGATGCAACCGGAATGGGTGCCCGACGAGGAGATCGAGGACATCGCCTACACCGATGCCCGCAAGATCAATGCCGAAGGTGTGCAACTGGCCAAGCAGGCCGGTATCGATGCCGAGGCCCGAACCGTCGAGTGCACGACAACCATCTGGAACGCCATCGTGGACTGTGCCGACGAACTCGATGTGGACATCATCGTCGCAGGTACACGGGGTAATACCGGATTGCGTGCGCTGCTGCACAGCAGTGTGGCCGAGGCGGTGCTCAAGCACGGGCACCGGCCGGTGTTCCTGGTGCCGCCCGAGCACTGAGAGTTGCGTCGCTCTCGCGGTTCGGCGATGGGTACCCGGCGTTATGGTCGAACCACTATGAACCGATTTCTGCTGGCCCGGCCGGAGGCGGTGCTGCGCGCCGAGGGGGTGCGCGCGCGTTTCGCCGATCCCACGGCGGCGGTCGCGGCGCTGCGCGACGGGGCGGCCGGGTTGGTCGTCGGTGCGTTGCCGTTCGATCCCCGCGAACCCGCCGCGCTGTGGCAGCCCGAGACCGCTCTGCACACGGCCGGGCCGTGGCGCCCGGCCGCGCTGCCGCCGTTGCCGCAGATGCGCGTTGTGGCCGAATCACCCAGTGCGGCAGAGCATGTGGCGCGTGTTCGGAAGCTGGTGGAACAGCTGGCCGATCCGGCCGACGAGTTGCGCAAGGTGGTCGCCGCGCGCAGCGTTGTCGTCGAAGCCGACGAGCCGTTGGATCCCGAAGTGCTCGCGGGGTATCTGCTGACCAGGCACCCGACGGCCAATGTGTACGCGGTCGATCTGTCGGTGGCGGGCCGGGCGTCGGAGACACTGCTCGGTGCGACGCCCGAGGTGCTCGTCACGCGTCACGGTGATCGCGTGAGCCTGCATCCGCTCGCGGGCACGTTGCCGCACCTGCCCGATGCCGAAGCCGACGCGGCGCAGGCCCGTAAGTTGTTGTCCAGCAGCAAGAACAACGACGAGCACGGATTCGTCATCGAGTGGATCCGGCAGCAGCTCGGGCCCGTGTGCGTGGAACTGCACATCCCCGAGCGGCCCGAACTGCTGAGCACCGAACAGGTCTGGCACCTCGCGACCCCCATCAGCGGGGTGTTGCGTGACCCGTCGACCACCGCGCTCGACCTGGCGCTGCTGCTGCACCCGACGCCCGCCGTGAACGGCACCCCCTTCGCCGCGGCGCTCGACGCCGTCACCGCCGACGAACGGCGCGGTTTCTACGGCGGGGCGGTGGGCTGGTGCGACAGCAACGGCGACGGTGAATGGGTGGTCGCCATCCGGGGCGGGGAACTGTCGGCCGACCGGCGCGTCTTGCGGGCGAGCGCGGGCGGCGGGATCGTCGCCGACTCCGATCCGGCCGAGGAACTGGCCGAGACCACCGCCAAATTCCGCACTCTGCTCGCCGCCCTGCGTTGCGAACTGCCCGAACGCTGACCTACCGGCGCACACCTGCTAGGTTGGCCACCAGACAGGCCCCGACGTCGACGTATTGGAGTGCGCGATGAAGTTTGCTGTTCCGGCTGTTGCCAGCGCGGTCGGCGGCGCCCTGCTGAGCGCGATCGCCGTCTTCGCCATCACGGCAGCGGTGCAGCAGAACACGGCTCCCTCGATCGACCGCAGCGGTGACAAGGACTCCTCGCTGCTCAACGCTCCTGAATACGGCAGCCGCTGACGCGCAGGCCCGTGCGTCGCGCCCCTCGGGGCACCTGAACAAGGCGTCACTGGGCTGGCGCTGGTTCGTCGGCTCGGTCGTAGCCGCCTTCGTCCTGACCTTCGCGCAGGCGCCCGGCCTCACCGTCGCCGACACCAAATACGACCTCGCCCAGAACCCCCTCGGCTTCCTTACGCGCGCCGCGCACCTGTGGAGCAGCCAGGCGCCCATGGGTCAGGTGCAGAACCAGGCCTACGGCTACTTCTTCCCGCACGGCGCGTTCTTCTCCGCAGGTCACCTGCTGCATGTGCCCGCGTGGGTGACCCAGCGCGTCTGGTGGGCGCTGCTGCTGCTCGCCGGATTCTGGGGCATCGTCAAGCTCTGCGAAACGCTCGGCATCGGGGCACGCGGATCGCGGGTGATCGCGGGTGTCGCGTTCGCGTTGTCGCCACGGGTGCTCACCACGCTCGGGTCGATCTCCTCGGAAACGCTGCCGATGATGCTGGCGCCGTGGGTACTGCTCGCGCCCGCCGCGCTCGGCGTCGCACTGCGCGGTAAGTCCACGCGGGTCGACACGGCGCCGGAAAGTCCGCGGCCCGACAGTCCAGGCGACAACGCGCCGGACGACGGCGTGGTCGAGCCTGTCACCACCGGCACTGCGGGGAGCGCGGTCGGGAACGCCGAGTCCGGCGAAGTCGGCCGCCTGCGTGGCCGAGTGGTGCGGGCCGGTCGCGGCTCGAGCACCGGCGAGTCGGTTGCGTCTGGGCCCACGCGCGGCGGAATCCTCTCGCCCGCTGGTAGTGCGCTCGCGCTCGCTTTGATGGGGTCGGTGAATGCAGTCGCGACGGTGGCGGCCTTCCTGCCCGCCGCGCTGTGGTGGGCCTCCTACCGGCCGAATCGGCGGTGGTGGCGGTTCACGCGGGCGTGGATTCCGTTGCTCGTGCTCGCCACGTTCTGGTGGGTGGTGCCGCTGCTGCTGCTCGGGAAGGTGAGTCCGCCGTTCCTCGACTACATCGAGTCGTCGGGAGTGACCACGCAGTGGGCGGCGCTGAGCGAGGTATTGCGCGGTACCGACAGCTGGACACCGTTCGTGTCGCCCGAGCGCATCGCGGGGGCCGTGCTGGTGACCCAGCCCGCCGCGGTGCTCGCCACCGGGCTGCTCGCGGCGGCGGGAATGGCGGGGCTCGCGCGGTCGTCGATGCCGTATCGCGGGCGGTTCGTGCTGATCCTGTGTGTGGGATTGGCGGGGATCTGCGCCGGGTATGTCGGCACGCTCGGTGGGCCGTTCGCGGAATCGGTGCGGATCTTCCTCGACTCCGGTGGTGCGCCGCTGCGCAATGTGCACAAGCTGGAGCCGCTGATCCGGTTGCCGCTGGTGGTCGGGCTCGCGCACCTGCTCGGCCGGGTGCCACTGCCCGCGTCGGTGCCGATGCCGGTGTGGCGCAATGCCTTCGCCCATCCGGAACGCGATCGTGTCGTGGCCGTGGCGGCCCTGGTTCTCGCCGCGCTCACCCTCGCGACCTCGCTGGCGTGGACCGGCCGACTCGCCCCGCGCGGCGCCTACGACCGGGTGCCCGCCTACTGGACCGACACCGCGCGATGGCTCGCCGACAATGCCGCCGACACCCGCGCGTTGGTCGTCCCCGGGGCGCCTTTCGGCAGCCAGATCTGGGGACTCACCCGCGACGAACCACTCCAGGCGCTGGCGAGTACCCCGTGGGCAGTGCGCGATTCGGTGCCGCTGAATCCGCCGGGCAGCATCCGCGCCATGGACTCGGTGCAGCGGCTCATCGCCGACGGACGACCGTCGACCGGGCTGGCCACCGCCCTGGCGAACCAGGGCATCGGAATCGTGGTGCTGCGCAACGACCTCGACCCGGAGACCTCCCGCTCGACCCGGCCGATGCTGGCGCACCAGGCCATCGAGGGTTCACCGGGGCTCACCAAGGTCGCCGAATTCGGCACGCCCATCGGACCGCGCGCCGACGACGCGGGCCTGGTCGTCGACAACGACCTGCTGCCGTCGTACCCGGCCATCGAGATCTACCGGGTGGACCACGCGACGCCGGGCACGCCGACGCAGGTGCGCAGCGGCACCGGCGCCCCCGACTCGATCCCCGGCGCCTACACGGTGGGACTCGACTCGGTGCCCGTCGTGCGCGGCGGACCCGAGGTGCTCGAGCGTGTTCGTCGCGACGGGGCGAGCGGCCCAGTACTTCTCGAAGCCGACGCCGCACGCGCCGGGCTCCCGACCGAACCGGTGCTGCTGACCGACACACCGATGGACCGGGAATCGGATTTCGGGCGGGTGGACAACCACAACTCCGCCGTCCGCGCTCCGGACGACGCCCGCCGAACCCACAACCTCGTCCCCGACTATCCCGTCGACGGCACCGAACTCGTCCGAGGACAGTGGTCCGGCGCGAAGGTGACCTCCTCGAGTTCGGCGGCCGACGCCACCCAGATCGGCGGCGCAGCGCCCGGCAGTTCCACCGCCGCCGCCGTGGACGGCGATCCGAGCACCGCATGGATCAGCAACGGCGCGGAATCCGCACTCGGCCAGTGGCTCCGGCTGGATCTGGACAAGCCGATCACCAGCGGTTCGCTGCAGTTCACCACGACCGCGGCCGCGCTCGGCGATCCGGTGAAGTGGGTGGAGGTGCGCACGTCGCGCGGCACGGTGTCGGCCCGGATCACCGAACCCGGTGCGCCGGTCACCGTCGCCCTGCCCGCGGGCCGCACCGAGTGGGTGATGATCACCGCCGCGCGCACCGAAACCGGCACCCGAGGTGGGCAATTCGGGATCAGCGAACTCACCCTCGACGATTATTCGGTACGCGAGGCGCCGGTACGCGTCGATATCCGGCATCGAGTCGTGCTCCCCGATGTTCCGGCGGGCACCACGGTGACCGGCTGGGACCTCGGGCAGGAATTCCCCGGTCGCACAGCGTGTTTCGACGGGCCGCTGCGGGTGCACTGCAGCAAGGGACTCGGTCTGCCAGCCGAGGAACCCGGCGTCTTCGGGCGGACGCTTTCGGTGCCCGAACCGATGCGGGTGAGCACCGACCTGACCGTGCGCACCCGCCCCGGACCGGCGCTCGAAGCGCTGCTCACCGACCCGGCCAGGCCGATCGCGCGCGGCAAGGCCGATGTGGCCGACCTGCGCGGCGCCGCCTTCGCCGCCACCGACGGCGACCCCCGAACCACCTGGACCGCCCCGGAAGCCACCGTCCGTGGACTCGCGGGCGCCAAACCCACGCTGGTGCTTGAACTTCCGGAACCCGCGCTGGTGACCGGGCTCGACATCACCACGGCCCTAGGCGGTCTGCCCGCCACCGCCACCTCCGTGGTGGTGAACCTAGGCAACGGTCCGCAGATGCGCGAACTGCCCGAACGCGAACACGGCGAACCCGCACGAATCTCGCTGCACCCCACCGTCACCGATCGGATCGAGGTGAGCATTCAGCAGTGGAACGAGGTGCTCGACCGCACCGCACTCGGCTTCGTCCTCACCCAGCCGGCCGGGCTCGCCGAAGTGGAAGTACTCGGCCCCGACTACCCGGCCCACGCCCCCGGCGACCGGCTCGTGACCATCGGCTGCGAGGCCGGGCCGGTGATCGCCATCGGCGGGCGCGCAGTACACACGACCGTCACCGCGACCGCCGACGAACTCCGTTCGGGTGCACCGGTTTCCGCACGCCCCTGCGAACTGGACGCGGCCGATATCGAGTTGCTGCCCGGCAAGCCCGACCTCACCGTCGTGCCGACGGAACTGTTCACGGTCGACCGGATTCGGCTGCCCCGCACCGATCTCACGGCCGCCCCGATCCTGGGCGGGACAAGCGATTCTTCCGAATCGAGCCCTGGCGGCGATGCCACCCACGAAGACCCCTCTGCGCCGGCAGCCGATCCGACGAAGGCACGATTGCTGGTGCTGCCGTTGAGCACCAACGTCGGCTGGGAAGCACACACCTCCAACGGGCAGCTGTTGGAGCCCGTCGTGGTCGACGGTTGGCAACAGGCCTGGCTTGTTCCGGCGGGGACGAGCGGGGAGATCACCGTGTCGTTCCCGGACGACCGGTGGTACCGGCTGGCGATCTTCGGTGGCCTGCTACTGCTGATTCCACTTGTGTTGCTTGCCATTCCGCGTCGGCGGCCGGTTCCCGACGTCGGCCCCGCACCGACCACATGGGGTACCCGCCCACTCGCCGCGCTCGGGCTCACCGGTGCGGTGGCGGTGGTCTCCGGTCCGTTCGGAGTGGTGTGCACCGTTGTCGCGGTGGCGTGCAGTCACTTCCGGCCCGCTGTGACGAGTCGGGTACTGCCCTGGGTCGCCGGTGTCGGGACGTTGGTTTCTGTGGCGGCGTTGTCGACCGGCACGTGGCGGTCGGGAACCACCTATATGGGTGGCTCGATCTGGGCGCAAGCACCCGCGGTCATCGCTGTTGTCGCGGTGGGAGTCGCCGCACTTCCACGCCGGCGCTGACCTGTGGCCGACCGACTCCATCAGGCCCGACGGACGGGATGGCGCCCGACAATGCCGCTCACCGGCTCAGACGCGGGCGGTTTCTTTCACAGCCCTCCGCTTGTCCCAGCGTCGGGCCAGCCGACGCGCGGGTTCCTCGATCAGCGCGTAGCTCGCGGCGGCCAACGGCAAGGTCAGCGCGGTGGTGAGCACGAGGACGTACAGGAAGCTGCCGCTGAACGGCAACAGGCTGAACACCGGGAACACCATGGACAGCACGACCAGGTGCCACAGGAACACCCCGTAGGACCACCGGCCGAGCACCGCCGCCGTGCGCGATTCCAGCCAGCGATGCGGTGGCGCGTCGGCCGGGCGCAGCACCAGCGGCGCCAGCAGGCCGAAGCCGATGATCGCCCCGAGCAGCATCTTCACCGCGTACTGCCACGGCTCGGCACGTTCCAGACCGGCAGGCCCGCCGAACTCCGTCGCCGAGATCAGGAACGCGACCAGCGCGAAGCCCCACATCAGCGGCTGATTCGCCAGCAGCTTCGGCCAGCGGGCATCGGTGCGCAGGCGGTAGATCAGTTCGGCGAGCAGCATGCCCGCCGCGAACCAGGGGATGTAGGCGGGCAGCCAGTTGTCGGCGTGGATGGCGTCGGGTGTCGGCACCGGCCACAGGTTCCACGTGAGGCTCACCGCGGCCAGCACGCACAGCACGGGCACCCGCCACCGCGCCGACGGACCACGCAGCCGGACGAACGCCAACGCGAGCACCGGAAGCACCAGGTAGAAGGCCACCTCCACCGACAGGCTCCACATCTGGGTGAGGCCGTCGGTGAGCGTCAAGGGGACGAACACTTGCAGTAGGAACAGATTCGACACCCATACCCGCAGGTTCGCCGTCTGCGCGGCGCCGGGCAGCAACACGAGCACGAACACCACGACGGCCCAATAGGCGGGCATGATTCTGGCGAAACGGTGCAGCAGGTACCGCCCCGTCGACGGCGCCGCACCCACCCCGTGCGCGGCCGCCGCGTGCGGCCGCCACAGCAGGAAACCCGACAGCGCGAAGAACACCGCGACCGCCATGTCGAAGCGTTCCAGAATCGGCCCGAGCACCGGTGTTCCGGATGCCGCGGTCTGGAAGGCGACGTGCGTGACGAGCACGCCGAGCGCCGCCATCCCACGCATTCCTTCCAGGGCGGGGATGAAGGTGCGCGGCGGCGGAACGGGGGTGTGCGGGCTCGTCATCGGGGTCCAGTCTGCCGTGTCGGCGATTTAGCGGGCACAGCGCCGCCTTCCGTCGTCATGGGCTGTTAGTGTCGGCTCAATCCGTGTTCGAACGACGAGGAGAGTTTGCATGGCACTGAGTGCCGGTACCAGAAGGACGGTCGCCTGCGTGCTCGTGGGTCTGGGCGCGGCATTGCTTGTTGCCGCGCTCATGATCCCCACCTACACCGTGAGCAAGGTGGCCAAGACTCCGCTCGACCTCGAGATCACCACCATCGCGGAGAACCAGCCTGGTGAGGACAGTCTCGTCCTCGACTCCAAGTCGCTGACCTCCGGTGACGGTCCGGCCGTTGTCAACAAGAACGTGCCGCTGATCTCGCAACGTTTCGTCACCGTCGAGGAGCCCTCCGACGCCGACAAGATGACGCTGCAGGCGGGTCAGACGCTGCGCCGCACCGATGTGCAGGGTGACACGGGCCTGCTCACCGCGGCCATCGACCGCGTCACCATCTCGCGCACCACCGGCATGCCGGTCGACGAGGAGCCCAACGGCTCCATCGCGGTCACCGTCAACAAGGACGGCAGCGTGATGGAACCGGTGCAGCACACCGGCATCGGCTACCGCTTCCCGATCGGCACCGAGAAGAAGACGTACCCGTACTTCGACATCAACGTGCGCAAGTCCTTCGACGCCAACTTCATCGAAGAGACCGAGATCAACAGCACCAAGGTGTACCGGTTCCAGATGATCGCGCCGGTCACCAGCACCTGGGACGTAGTGCAGTCGCCGACCAACCGGCTCACCCTGCCCGCCGCCAAGTGGGGCGTCACCGACGTGCCCGCCGACGCGCCGGTCACCATGACCCGCTACTACACCAACGTGCGTGACCTGTGGGTCGAGCCGCAGACCGGCACCGTCGTCAAGGGTGGCGAATCGATCCACCTGTTCTACGCGCGCACAGCCGACAAGCCCGAGGTGACCGCGCTCAAGTCGCACATCGTCTTCGACGAGTCGACCGTGGAGTCGCAGCTGGCCATCGCCAAGGAGAACACCGACAAGCTGTCGCTGTTCGGCCGCATCGTGCCGATCGTGCTCGGCATCCTCGGCGTGATCGCGCTGCTGGCCGGCCTGTTCCTCGGTCTGCGCGGCGGTAGCGCCCCGGCCCACGCCTCGCCGCGTGGCACCCGGCCCACGCCCGCGCCGACCGCCGCCGACACCGGCGCCACCCGCTGGGACGGCGACGAAGCGCCGACCACCCAGTTCCCGCGCGGTGACTACGATTCGCCGACCGAACAGATCGACACGAACAAACGCCCCTGAGGCAAGCGGTTCACGACGGCCCCGGTCACCGACCGGGGCCGTCGTCGTTTCGCGCGGCGCGCAGCACGACCAAGGCGACGATCGTCGTGGTGACGGCGGCGACGCACACGGCGATGCCGATGAGCGAACCGATGCTGTCGGCGAAAGCGAGCATCAACGCGACCTCGACGGCCAGACCCACCCAGGTGACCATCGCCAGGCCGGTGCGTTCCACCGCGATCGCCGACAGCAACGCGCCTTGCAGGACGGCGAGCATGGCGCCGTGCAGCGCGAAAATCCACAGCATGCCCTGGATGGGCGCGTAGTCCTGACCCGCGAACAGGGGCGCGAGCGGGGCGGCCAGGGCGGCGCCGATGACCGCGACGACGCCGATCAGCGACAGCACCGACAGGGCGTCGCGGATGGCGCGGGCCGAATGCGTCGGCTGGGCCATGCGCGGGTACAGCACAACGCCCACCGCCTGCGGGAGCCAGAAGGCGATCTTGGTGGCGATGGTGCCGAGGGAGTAGCGGCTGGCGTCGGCGTCGTCGAGGACGATGCGCACGACGATCAGGTCGGCCGAGGACAGGGCCATCAGCGCGGCCTGCACTTGGACGGCACGCAAGACCGGGAGGACGCCGATCGCCTGCTCGCGCGGTTCGACGGTAGCGGTCCGCCCATCGAGCAACAGGTCCGCTGAATCGCTCGCCGTCGCCGATCGGACGATGCGGCCCGCGAGGAAGGCGGCGGCGACGAGTCCGCCTGCCGCGGCGAGCAGGGCCCCCGCCGAACCGCCGCCGAGGGCGAGCGCGATCAGTGCGGGTGCGACGCGAGCGGTTCCCGCCAGGGCCAGCACCGTCGCCAGGGCGCGGAACTGATTGGCGCCCTGGAGGATTCCCTGTTCACCGGACAGGATCACCAGGGCGGGCGCGGCGCCGAGGGCAGCGGCCGCGGCCGGCACACCGACGTGCAGCACCGTCGCGACGACCGGGATCAGCACCACCGCGACCGCCGCGACCAGGGCCGCACACCGCCACTGCATCGCCCGCACCGCGCGCAGACCGGCGCCGCGCACCACTTCGCGCGCCACCACGTTCTGCATCGCCAGGGCGGGCACCGCGCACAACAACTGGACCGCGAGCAGACTCGCGAACTCGCTGAAGCCGGCCACACCCAGCCAGCGACCGGCCAACATCTGCAGCAGGTAACCGGCGACATTGGCGGTCATCGCGCCGGCCGTGACCCACGTCAGGTCGGCAACAACAGGGGGGCGGCGGACCGAAGACACGCCCCATCGTCGCACCTCATCGCCCCTGCGGTGGGCGGTACCCCGAAATGTGAGTCCGAGCGGACTCACCCTGCGCTTCGCTTCTGGAGCGCCGGCGCGCTCGAGGCGGGGCCCTTCGCGTTGTCGCACTCTCTGGTCGATCCAGATCAGGGCGGGCCCCGCTGCGCTCACCGCAAGCATCTAGGGTGCTCTGATGTGACAGGTAGCGCGAGGCTCTGGGTTGCCGCGTACTGCGCGCTCCTCACGGCTGTGATCGTCGGCCCGCTGGCAGGCTCCGGGTACCTGCTGCTGCGCGACGCGGTGAGTACCCCGCGCTCCTATCTGACCGACTCCGCGCTCGGTCTCGGCGCGGCCGCACCCCGCGCGGTGCCCCAGGACGCGCTGCTCGCCGTCCTCTCCCCCGTCGTCGACGGCGGCATCCTCGTCAAAGCCATCCTGATCGTTTCCCTGTGGTCGGCAGGGTACGGCGCCGCCGTCCTCGCCCGCCGCTTCGTCGGCGCGACCACCGGCCCCCAACTCGTCGCCGCGACCCTGGCCCTCTGGAATCCCTTCGTCGCCGAACGTCTTCTCCAAGGGCATTGGAGTCTGCTCGCGGGGTATGCGGCTTTGCCCTGGGTGGCGTTGGCGGCAGCGCGTTTGCGCGAGCCGGAGGTCGATTCGTCAGTCGACGTGCGCTCGGGGCGCGGCCACACCGAGGCGAGCCTCGCCTCTGGAACCGGGTCGGGTACAGACTCGACCGCCGAGACCGGCGCCGGCAGAGGATCACCGGGCAGCCTCAGCGAGGTCGACTCGGCACGTGCGTCCGGGTCGATTATCGGACGCGCATGGAGCAGTGTTCAGGCCCGCCGTTCCCGCGCTGGAGCACGTGTCGGTGTGTGGGCTGCGCTGGTCGCGGCGTTCGCGGCAGCCGGGTTGACGCCGACCGGGTCGTTGCTGGCGGCCGTCATCGGACTGGCGACGATCGGGTGGCGGAAGATGCTGCCCGCTGCCGTTCTGTGGGTGCTCACGTGTGCGCCGTGGTTGACGGCGACCGCATTGGGAGCCGGTGCCGAGCCGTCGGATCCCGAGGGGGTTTCGGCGTTCGCGGCGCGGGCGGAGCCGTGGTTGGGGACGTTGGGGAGCCTGGCCGGGCTCGGGGGGATCTGGAACGCGGAAGCGGTTCCGGGCAGCCGGACAACGCCGGTGGCGTTCGTCGCCACGATGTTGTTGCTCGGGATAGTCGCGCTCGGAGTGCGGGCGGTGTGGGCGCGGGGGCACCGGGCGCTGCTGGTCATCGCGGTGGTGGCCGTGGTCGTGCCCGCGCTCGGGGCGACCAGCGGGGGGATCGCGGTCGGCGAATGGTTGGTCGCGCACGTGCCCGGTGCGGGGTTGTTGCGTGACAGCCAGAAATACGTGGCGCTCGCGATGCCCGCGTATGTGTTGTGTGCGGCGGCCGCCTGCACCACCGTGCTCACCTTCGCCCGCAGGTTCGCGCCGACGATCCACGACGGCGTGCGAACCGGAACAGCAGCTGTCGCAACACTTTTCATCGGACTGCTGATTCTCCCTCTCCCTGATCTGGCGTGGGGCGTCGGCGGCGAGATGCGCCCCGTCCGCTACCCCGCAGGCTGGGAAAAAGTCGTCGAACACATCGACGCGCCGGGCGACGTGGCCGTCCTCCCCGCAGGCATGTTCCGCCGATTCCCTTACAGCGGAACAGCTCCCGTCCTCGACCCCGCCCCCCGCATCCTCCCCCACGACGTCCTCCAAACAGGCGAACTCCGCGTCCGCGGCTACGCCGTAGCAGGCGAAGGAAACCGCGCCCGCACAGTCGAAACGGCTCTGCTCGAAGGCGCCCCCGCCACCGACCTAGCCGCCCTCGGCGTCGGCTGGATCCTCATAGAACGCACCACCCCCGGCCCCCTCGGCGCCTCCCGATCCACCCTGACCACAACCGAACTCACCTACGAAGACCCCGACCTAGCCCTCTACCGAATCCCCAACCCAACCCTCACCGACACCGCAACCCCCACCCAACGCCGAATCTCCGCCACCGCCCACCTCCTCTGGGCCACCCTCCTCCTCGCAGCGCTGGTCACTGCCGGCCTCCGCCGAAACCCCAACTGACGGAGTGTCATCCGGCGATTCCTCGCGCGTCGCACAACACACCGCACCAATACCGCCGCGAGCCATCGACGACCTATGTTCGCTCGCTATGGTCACCTCACAGCACGAGGCTATGCACCGGATCTTCCGGCACGATGCGCGCACCTTCGCCCGCGCCTTCCACGCACTCGACCTTCCCTTTTATGCCGAACTTGTCGAACTGGGCCTCGGCCGTACGCGAGGCGCCCGAATCTGGAGGAAGTTGATGTCGGTAGACCTGTCGTTCTTCCGCTCCGAGACATCGCAGCGGATGCGTGAAGAAGCCCGCGCAGAAGGGCGCGAAGAGGGTGTTTCGCACAGCATTCTGCGGATTCTGCGCCGCCGAGGGATAGACGTTTCCTCGGCGGCCGAAGACAAGATCGTGTCGTGTCACGACCGAGTACAGCTCGGCGAATGGCTCGATCGGGCGATCGGGGCGCAGAGCGTTGACGATGTGTTCAGTGATTGAGAGCTGACGGGGCTACGAGGCCGGTGGTGTAGGTGCCCCGGGCTGCGGCGGCGAGGACTTCGTAGACGCCGGAACCTGTTTGTTCCCAGGAGAATTCGTGGGCGCGGGCGCGGGCCTTTTCGCCCATCATCGCGCGGGTTTCCGGGTCGGCGAGGAGGTCGGCGGCGGCTCGGGCCAGGGCGGGGGCGTCGTCTACCAGCAGGCCGGTGACGCCGTCGACGATGGAGTCGGTGAGGCCGCGGGAGCTGCGGTAGCCGATGGTCGGCACGCCGTGCTGGGCGGCTTCGATGACGGCCAGGCCCCAGCCTTCCTTGCGGGAGGGCATCACGTGCACCCACGCGGTGGCCAGGATCTCGTGCTTGCGGCGTTCGTCGACGTGGCCGTGGAAGGTGACGGCGTCGGTGATGCCGAGGTCGTCGGCGCACGCCCGCAGGTTGGGCGCCCACCAGCCGTCGCCGATCACGTCCAGGTGCACGTCGGGGAAGCGTTCGCGCAGCGTGGCGACAGCGGTGAGGGCGTCCTCGATCTGCTTGTGCGGGACGAGACGGGACAGCACGGCGATGCGTGGGTGGGTGGCGCGGGTGCTCGCGCCGCCGGGGACGACCTCGGCGGGCACCGGCTCGGCACCGTTGCGGACGACGGCGATGCGTTCGCGGTCCACCCCGAGCACCGACAGCTCCTCGGCCGAGGGCAGCGACACCGTGAGGTACTGGTTGTCGCGGTGCACGCGCGGCGACAGCTTGGACTCGATCCACCAGCCGATCCGCCCGACCAGCCGCCCGGCGACCGGCCACTGCTCACGATGTCCGTGGTGCACGAGCACCACCGACGGCACACCGGTGACCGCCGCGAAGAACGGGATGCCGTTCTGGGTGTCGATCACCACGTCGGGCCGCACACCGCGCAGCGGGCCGACACCGAGCCGACCGGCGAGGATGGCGGCCAGCGCGCGCGGGTACACGGTGAAGCGGCCACCGGCGCGACTGATGTCGATACCGTCGATCCGCTCGCGGCGCGGCGCACCGGGGTACCCGGCCGTACGCAGGGTGACCTTGACCCCTCGGGCCGCCAGCTGCGCACCCACCTGCTCCAGGTACCGCTCACTGCCGCCGCCCTGTGGGTGCCCCGTGTCACGCCAGCACAACAGGAGGACTTCACGCACGGTCGGGCTCGCAATCGGATCGGCTTCGGACAAACGTCGGCCACCACCCTAGCGGGTGTGGCCCACGCGACACGGCAATATCACCGCCGAACCCGCACACGGCCGCGATGCGCCGCCGCCGAGCCCCTAAACTCCTGCCGTGCCGACCGCATCCCCGCCGAGAACCGACCAGCCGGGCCGAGCCCCCCGCTTCGCCCGTCGCGCCACGCTGCGCCGCTCCGTGCGCCTGCTGACGAGCTTCCGGTTCGAGCAGTCCGACCCGGCCAGGTTCTACGGCGGCATAGCCACCGACAGCGCCGAGCTGATCGACGACTTCTACGCCGACATCACCGGCCGCGATCTCGCCGGAACCGTGGTGCTCGACGTGGGTGGCGGGCCCGGCTACTTCGCCGACGAGTTCACCGCACGCGGTGCGCGCTATATCTCGGTGGAACCCGACCCGTCGGAGATGCACGCCGCGGGCCTGCGGGTGGCCGGTTCGGTGCGCGGCTCGGGCATGGCGCTCCCGTTCCGCGACAACGCCTTCGACGTGTGCTTCTCCTCCAACGTCGCCGAACACGTCCCCGAGCCGTGGGCGATGGCCGACGAGATGGTCCGCGTGACCAAGCCCGGCGGGCTCATCGTCTACTCGTACACGGTGTGGCACGGGCCGTTCGGTGGGCACGAGACCGGGCTGTGGCATTACCTCGGCGGCGAGTATGCGGCCCGAAGGTACTTCCGTAAGCACGGTCGTGAACCCAAGAACAGATTCGGCAGGTCACTGTTCGCTGTCACCGCCGCCGACGGTTTGCGCTGGGCGGCAACGACACCGGCGGACGTGCGAACCGTTTTTCCTCGTTATCACCCGCGCTGGGCGTGGTGGCTGGTTCGGATTCCGGTGATTCGCGAGCTACTCGTGAGCAATCTCGTTGTGGTGGCGACGAAACGGTGATTCAGGCCAGCCAGCTCAATCGCCGCGTCCGGCGCACCGGCTCGGGTAACGCACTGGCCCACGGGGATTCCTGAATCGCGAGGCCGACGGTCTCCAACGTGGTCAGGCCGACCTGATCGGCGAGCGCCCCGACCATCGCGACCGCCTCAGCGGCCTGAATGGCGGCAGTTGCCTGCTCGATCGTCAGTGTGCGGCCCGGAAGGAATGACACAACCCATCCTCCACTGCCCACACTCTTCGCTTGATGGTCGGTCTGGTCGCTGGTCATCAACGATCGGCCGATCACTTGCACAGCCATGAGTCGGTCTCCCCAATTCGCTGTAAAGGTCCGATGAATCGAGCGAGCTGATCAGTAGCTAAAGCATCCCCTTTTCACCACGAGAACGCAATAGTGCGTTTTCCCGAAAAGCGAACCGACGGGTTGGAATTCACGCACTTCAGAGTGCCTGCGACCAGGCAAAGTAGAACGTGTTGCAGACAATCCGGCCGCGAAACTGTAACGTGTTCTCATGCACTACGACAGTCTGTTCATCGGCGGCAAGTGGACCACCCCGGCCGGTAGTGACCGCATTCCCGTGGTCTCACCGGCCACCGAGGAGACCGTGGGCAGCGTGCCCGCGGTAACGAAGGACGATGTCGACGCCGCGGTCGCCGCGGCGCGCGACGCCTTCGACAGCGGACCGTGGCCGAAGAAGGATCCACTGGAACGAGCCGAGGTGCTCGGCAAGGCCGCGCGCCTCATCGAGCAGCGTTCCCCGGAATTGCTCGCCGCACTCACGGCCGAGATGGGCGCAACAACGGTAGGCGCCTTGACATTCAACCAAATTCCCGCCGTCGCGGCGCTCGACGCGTTAGTCTCGCTCGCTAAGACCTTCCCCTGGAACGAGACTCGGGTCGGCCCGTTCGGAACTACCCGTGTGTCACGGGAACCGCGCGGTGTCGTCGCCGCTATTACCGCATGGAATGTTCCGATGTTCCTCGCGGTGAACAAACTCGCGCCCGCATTGCTCGCGGGGTGCACGATCGTGCTCAAACCGTCGCCACTCACCCCGCTCAGCGCGAATATCCTCGCCGATATCTTCACCGAGGCAGGTGTGCCGGACGGTGTGATCTCCGTGCTGCCCGCCGAGGCCGAGGCGAGCGAATACCTGGCCCGTCATCCCGGCGTCGACAAGGTGACCTTCACCGGAAGTACCGCCGTCGGCCGGAAACTCGCCGCTATCGCCGGCGAACAACTCAAGACCGTCTCCCTCGAATTGGGCGGTAAGTCGGCCGCGATCA
The DNA here is from genome assembly GCF_051843015.1 of Nocardia sp. JW2. Lineage (NCBI taxonomy): Bacteria > Bacillati > Actinomycetota > Actinomycetes > Mycobacteriales > Nocardiaceae > Nocardia > Nocardia sp. JW2. The sequence continues at coordinate 144,509 of NZ_JBPXLK010000010.1, read as the reverse complement.
TTCTCGACGACGTCGACCTGGCGGCGAGCATTCCCGTTCTCGCGTTCTCCGGTCTGATGAACAGCGGGCAGGGCTGTGTCGCGCAGACCCGCATCCTCGCACCGCGCAGCCGCTACGAAGAGATCCTCGACGCGCTCGTCGCCCACGTGAGCACACTGAAGACCGGTGACCCCACCGACCCGTCGGTGCAGTTCGGCCCGCTCATCAGCGAGCGGCAGCGCGAGCGCGTGGAGGGCTATATCGCCAAGGGCAAGGCCGAGGGGGCGCGGCTGGTCCTCGGCGGCGGCAGGCCCGAGGGGGTGGAGCGCGGCTGGTTCGTCGAGCCGACGATCTTCGCCGACGTCGACAACTCCAGCACCATCGCCCAGGAGGAGATCTTCGGGCCGGTGCTGTCGGTGATCCCCTACGACACCGAGGACGAGGCCGTCGCCATCGCCAACGACTCCGTGTACGGCCTGGCGGGCTCGGTCTGGACCACCGACATCGAACGCGGCGCGAAGATCGCCGCACGGGTGCGCACGGGCACCTACGCGATCAACTGGTACGCCTTCGACCCCACCGCGCCGTTCGGTGGGTACAAGAGTTCCGGCATCGGCCGCGAGAACGGGCCCGAGGGCCTGGACGCCTTCTGCGAGCAGAAGTCGGTCCTGATGCCGATGGGCTGGACCGGCTAGTCCTCGGGCATCACTACCCGCAGCACCGGTTGGGCACCTACCTCACCGTTGGCGGGCAGGTCGACGACGTCGACGCGCCATCCGGGTGGCAGGACGCGCTGCAGGCGGCCTGCCACCCGGTGCAGTGGCGTGCTCGAGCAGGTGTCGTCCTCCGGGCGGGTCACCAGATCGGTCATGCGTCAACCACCTCTCAGCGTCGATCTCAACGGAGTTTGCTCGGGGGATGGTGCGACGTTCACAGAAACCTGACTGGGAATATAGGTGACGGCGATTCCCTTGCCCCAGCGACTCTCTGTCATCGAAATAGGTACCCGAAATTCACACGGGGGAATCGTCTTATTTTGTGCCCGAAAGGAAACTTCGCGTCGGGAAAGTGGGTCAATGACGCAATGAGCGTCGATATGCGGACGGTGTAAGCCCGGTCGCCGCACGTAAGTGCTCGCGCAGGGCTGTCACACTGCCGAAGCCCGATCGCTGGGCAACGGTCTCCACGGTGAAGGTCGTTCGCTCGAGCAGTACCCTTGCCCGTCCGAGCCGTTGCGCATCGAGCCAGGCGCGCGGCGTGGTGCCGACCTCGGCCTTGAAGCGGCGGATGAAAGTCCGTTCGCTCATCAACGCGTGCGCGGCAAGCGCTGAGACATCCACGGCGGCCACGGGATCGGCCGCTGCCCAATCGAGCGTGGCCGCCAGGCCACCGTGCGCCGCAACGCGCCCTATCGGCCGCGGAATGTACTGCGCCTGACCACCTTCGCGGTGCGGCGGCACCACATTCCAGCGGGCGAGGTCGGCGGCGGCCGCGGCACCGAGTTCGCGGCGGACGATGTGCAGGCACAGATCCAGTCCGGCGGACAGGCCCGCCGAGGTCAGGATGTCGCCGTCGTCGACGTAGAGGGCGGTGGGATCGAGTTTCACGGCCGGGTAGAGCTGGGCGAACTCGTCGCAGTAGCCCCAGTGGGTGGTGGCCGGGCGGCCGTCGAGCAGCCCGGCCTCGGCGAGGACGAAGGCGCCGACGCAGATACTGGCGATGGTTGCGCCTCGGGCGGCGGCCGCACGCAGCGCGTCGAGCGCCGGGGGCGGGGTGGGCAGAGTCGGGAGGCCGATGCCGGGGACCACGATCAGATCGGCGTCGGCGAGCAGCTCGAGTCCGTGCTCCACCCGCAGCTCGAAGCCGTTCGGCGTCCACACCGGACCGGGACGTACAGCGCAGGTTCGCATGTCGAAGCCGGCGGGCTCGCCGGTCCGGCCCGGTCCGTGGCGGAAGATCTGGACCACACACGCGAGGTCGTAGGTCATCACGCCGTCCAGGGCGAGTGCGGCCACCGAGATCACTCCTCGAGTTTGGCACGAATCCGGGCACTGCTGGCATACCTGCCACTCGTTCTCCCCGCCCCGGTCCGGCTTTGCTTGACGCAGGCACGACAAGGGAGATCTGATGACGAATCCGGCAGGCCTCGACTGGACCTGGGCACAGCGCACCGGCGGGAACCTCACCGCGGCGCAGCGCCGTCGGCTGTTGGCGGTACTCGGGCGCACCGTACCGAGATTCGCGCCGGGACGGCTGCGCTTGGCACTCGGCCGGCGCGGCACCGGACGCGTCGAGGACGTGCGTCTCCCGGACACCCCGCTGGCCAGAGAGGCGGAACTACACGCGCGCGAGGAACTTTCGGACGCACTGCTGGCGCATTCCTTCCGCACCTACTTCTTCGGCCGCGCCCTCGCCGACCTCGACGGTGCCGAGTACGACGACGAAATCGCCTACGTCTCCTGTCTATTGCACGACATCGCCCTCGAAACACCGACGCCTGGAAGGTGTTTCGCGGTGGTCGGCGGGGAGAGCGCGGTCGGCCTCGCCCGGCGGCACGGCGCCTCCGCCGAACGGGCCGCGATCATCGGTGCGGCCATCGCCGCCCATCTCACCCCCGGCGTCGCGGCGAACCTCGGCGACCCGGGTGGTTTCGTATCCGCGGGCGCGTCGGTGGACGTGCTCGGCGACCGGCTGGCCGACCTCGATCCCCGATGGGTCGGCGAACTGCTCGCCCGGCACCCTCGTCACCAGCTGAAGAAGCACCTCGCCGCGGTGTTCGCCGCCGAGGCCGCCGCGGTCCCCGAAGGGCGGGTGGCCTGGCTGACGTCGACCGGATTCATCCAGCTCGTCAAGTTCGCGCCCTTCCCCGAATAGAACGAAACCGCCCGCACCGGAAATCGGCGCGGGCGGTTCGTTGTTCGGGGGATCAGCCGAGGCGCTGCTTGAGAGCCTCGAACTCGTCGCGGACACCCGAGGGCAGGCGGTCGCCGATGAACTCGAACCACTCCTCGATCGACGGGATCTCCTGGCGCCACTCGTCGGCGTTCACCGCGAGGGCCTCGTCGACGTCGGCCGGGTCGACATCGAGGCCGTCCAGGTCGAGGTCGGCGGCCGTGGGGACGTGGCCGACGGGGGTGGACGACGCGCCGGTCGAACCCTCGATGCGGCCGACGATCCACTCCAGCACGCGGGAGTTCTCACCGAATCCGGGCCACAGGAAGCGGCCGTCGGCGCCACGACGGAACCAGTTGACGTAGAAGATCTTCGGCAGCTTGGTCGAGTCGGCGTTCTTGCCCAGCTCGATCCAGTGGTCGAGGTAGTCGCCCACGTGGTAGCCGAGGAACGGCAGCATCGCCATCGGGTCGCGGCGGACGGTGCCCACCTGGCCCTCGGCGGCGGCGGTCTGCTCCGAGCCCATGGTCGCGCCCATGAACACGCCGTGCTCCCAGCCGAACGACTCGGTCACCAGCGGGACGGTGGTCTTGCGGCGACCACCGAACAGGATGGCCGAGATCGGCACGCCCTGCGGGTCGTCCCACTCGGGGGCCAGGATCGGGCACTGCGACATCGGGGTGCAGTAGCGCGAGTTCGGGTGCGCGGCGTGCGTGCCGGACTCGGGCGTCCAGTCGTTGCCCTTCCAGTCGATGAGGTGCTGCGGGTCGCCTTCCAGGCCCTCCCACCACACATCGTTGTCGTCGGTCTGGGCGACGTTGGTGTAGACGGTGTTGCCCGCGTCGATGGTGGCCATCGCGTTGGGGTTGGAGCTGTGGTTGGTGCCCGGCGCGACGCCGAAGAAACCGAACTCCGGGTTCACCGCGTAGAGGCGGCCGTCCTTGCCGAAACGCATCCAGGCGATGTCGTCGCCCAGGGTCTCGGCGCGCCAGCCGGGGATGGTCGGCTGGATCATCGCCAGGTTGGTCTTACCGCAGGCGCTGGGGAAGGCGGCGGCGATGTAGTACGCCTTGTTCTCGGGCGAGATCAGCTTGAGGATCAGCATGTGCTCGGCCAGCCAGCCCTCGTCGTGGGCCATCGCCGAGGCGATGCGCAGCGAGTAGCACTTCTTGCCGAGCAGCGCGTTGCCGCCGTAGCCCGAGCCGTAGGACCAGATCTCGCGGTCCTCGGGGAAGTGGGTGATGTACTTGGTGTCGCTGCACGGCCACGGCACGTCGGCCTGGCCCTCGGCCAGCGGAGCGCCGACGGAGTGCAGCGCCTTCACGAACGGACGGTCGGTGCCCAGCTTGTCGAGCGCCGCCTGGCCCATGCGGGTCATCACGCGCATCGAGACCACCACGTACTCGGAGTCGGTGATCTCCACGCCCAGCTTGGGGTCCTCGGCGCCGAGCGGGCCCATGCAGAACGGCACCACGTACATGGTGCGGCCCTTCATCGAGCCGCGGTACAGCTCGGTCATGGTGGCGCGCATCTCGGCGGGGTCGACCCAGTTGTTGGTCGGACCCGCGTCGGCCTCGGTCTTGGAGCAGATGTAGGTGCGCGATTCCACGCGGGCCACATCGGAGGGGTCGGACAGAGCGAGGAAGGAGTTCGGTTTCTTCTTCTCGTCGAGCTTCTTGAAGGTGCCCGCTTCGACCAGCTGCGTGGTCAGGCGATCCCATTCCGCGTCGGAGCCGTCGGCCCAGACAACGCGGTCAGGCTGAGTGAGCTCTGCGACTTCCTGTACCCAGGCGAGCAGTTCACTGTGCTCGGTCGGCGCGGTGCCGTCGGATCCACGAAGACCAGGAATGGTCGCTGAGGTCATGAAAACTCTCCTGAGATGGGCGGGGGCGCCACCGTGGCGGGAAGACGTCCGGCAGCGAACCAGCCACCGCACAACCCCAATGGACGGCGTACAGGGCCGCACACGGACGGAGCCGCGCATCGACTGGCACGGAGCAGGACGCCCAGGTTCCTGCTTAAAGGTTAACGCGATATGACGATCGATAAGGAATCGGGTTCGCCCAACCTAGTACCCATCGGCGGGTGGACCAATCGTTCTCGTCACACCTTGTCGAGTGTCTCGATATCGCGTTCGCAGGCGGAAAGTTGTGCGGGCCGCTCGGCGGCGAGGCGCCGGACGAGCGTGTCGAGCTCGGCGATGCGCCGGTCCACCGCCACCGCGCGGGCTGTGGATTCGCGGACGACATGTTCGGCCAGCTCCGCCTCCACGTCCACCAGCACGGCCGCGACACGCTGCTCGAGCTGGGCTTTCACATTCACCAGCGCCTCCGACACCCACTGTGACATGTGACTGCGTTCGGCCAGTTGCCCGCGCGCACGCACCACCCATGCCGCCGCACCGGCGCCGAGCAGCAACGCCACCGGCACGCTCGCCACATCGAGCGTCGGCACCAGCGACAGCGGCGCGACGATCAACCGGCCTAGACCGACACCGGCCGACGCGCCGAGCGCGATCACCAGGTGATCTTCGACACCACGGTGCCTCGGCGTGGGTTCCGGGCCAACTCGGGGCGCCGCGTCGTAGCGGCGCTGGGCGGGTGCGGCGGTGCCGACACGCCGCGCGGTCTCGAGCACGCGCTCGTCGATGACGGCGTCGACCGCGGCCGACAGCTCACCGGCGGCCTGCTGCAAGCGCTCGGGGTAGGCGCGCAGTTCGGTGCGGTCGCAGCGGTCGAGTTCGGCGCGTGAGCGCATGTGCAGGGCCCGGACCATGGCCCCCACCTCGGTCGACAGGTCGACGCGGGCCAGCTGCACCTGGCTGCGCACCGCCGCGAGACCGGTCTGACGGCCGCCGTCGCGCTCGGCGAGCAGAGCGACCCGCTCCTCCCGGATACGCGCGGTCTCGGTGCCCGCGCGCAGTGCGGCGATCTGCTCGGCGATGCGCGCCCTGGTGTCGGCGAGCACGCGGGCGAGCACGGCGGCACGGCGTCGGGCGCCGTCGACCGGGGTCTGCGCGGTGGCCGCGGCGAGGGCGGCATGCAGGGCGCCGAGACCGGAGCGGTCGAGCAGGGCGGAGTCGTCGGCGGCGCGGGCGGCGGCGGCCAGCCGGGCCGAGACGGCGAGAATGTCGAGGTCGGTGCTGCCGCGGGCGGCGAGCAGGGCGAGGCTGCGTTCGCGCATCGCACGCCAGTCCTGATAGGCGTGGAAGCCGTTCATGGCGAGCAGGATCGGGGCGCCCGCGCCGCGCAGGCGGTCGATGAGGGCGAGCAGGTCGGCACCGATCACGCTGCCCGCGTCGAACAGGATCAGGGCCGGGGCGGGTTCGGTGGTCGGGGTGGCCGGATCGATCAGGTCGATGCGCGGTTCGAAGCGGGCCAGTTCGGTACGCAGCAGGGTGGTGTTGGCGTCGTCGGGGGCGTAGAACAGCACGCTCGCGGCGGCGCCGGAACCGGCCATCGCCCCCAGCAGCGCCTTACCCTGCGGATTCCATCGTTCGATGACGGCGTCGACGTCGGCGGGCAGTGCGGCCTCGTCAGAGTCCGGCACTGCTCATCCGCTCCCAGGCTCTGATGTACCCGTTGTGCACGCGCAGCGCGGCGCGGCGGGCGGCGGGCGGCATGTCGCTCGACACCACGGCCCGCCAGCGGGTGGCGCGCGAGAGCGCCTCGTCGGCGTCGCCGGGCGCGGGCGAGGGATATCCGGCGGCCAGGTGGGCGACCTGCGGGCAGGCCAGACCGGCGCACAGACCGATCCACAAGGCCTCGTCACCGGCCAGGTACTGCTCGATCAGCGCGCGGGCGCGGCCGCCGTCACCGGGGACGGCACGTGCCGCCAGCCGGACCAGCTCGTCGAGCAGTTCGCCCCCGCGCACGGCTTCGACCTGCTCGTAACGGCGGTGGACCAGCCGGTGCAGCGGATCGATGCCGCCCGCTGAGTGCAGGATCTGTATCAGCGCGGCGGAGGTGAGATCCGGGTCGGCGCGCAGCGCGGTGAGCGCGCAGTCCACGCCGTAGAGGTCCCAGTTCTCGATGAGGCGCCTGCGGGCGTCCTGATCGGAACCGGCACCGATGAACAGGTCAGCGGCCAGCACCGACGGCACGTCCGGGCCGACCGCGAGCCTGCGCAGATCACTCAGATCGGCCGCGTCGACGCTGCCCGCCCGGGTGCGCGCCGCCAGCGAGGCGACCACCGGAACCACCGGCAAGCGCAGCTCACGGGCGAACCGTTCGGCGGCTGCCACGGCATCACCCCAGCGCGAACCCATCGCGTCGGCCTTGTTCAACACCACGATGCTGCGGTCCCTCGGCAACGTTTCCAGTACCCGCAGATCGGCCGCCTGCGGCGCGCCGGCCAGCACGTACACCACCAGATCACCGTCGAGCACGGGATCGGGCAGCTCGGGCTGGTCGACCGGGTCGGTCTCCTGCGCGGACAGCAGTGCCAGCGCCGCGAGGACGGTGGTCCGCCCGCTGAGCGCGCGCCCCGCAACCTGGATCCGCAACGGCCTGCGTCTGCGGTGTACTGCCTCGACGAGCCGCTCGGCTATCACCGGGTCGGTTCCCCCACCTGCGCCGAGGTCCGAGATCAGCTGATCGAGCTGGTCGGATGGCCGTGTCTGTGCGGTCATGGTCCCTGTCGGCATTTGCGCGCACCCCCTTTTCGGAGGGCATTCTGTCAGATCCGGCGTGAGGCGGCTGCGACGTAACTCGGCGCATGCTGGACAATGGACGACGTGAACGACGCCGCCAACCACCCTGTCGAGTCGGTTCCCGGGCCGCCGTCCACTGCCCCGGAGCACCTGAAGCTCTCGGAGATGCCGAACGAAGCGGGCCGCCGCTCGACCACCGGCTCCCGGCTCTACCCCCGCGTGACGAGCTTCCGCTCGCGCCGAGGGGCATTGACGCCCAACCAGCAGGCCTCCTGGGAACGCACCTGGCCGGTGATCGGCCGGGACGTGTCCAACGAGCCCATCGACGCCGACGCCTGGTTCGGGCGCAGCGCGCCGCTGGTCATCGAGATCGGTTGCGGAACCGGCACCGCCACGGCCGCCATGGCCAAGGCCGAGCCGCACCTGAACCTCATCGGCATCGAGGTCTACAAACCGGGCCTTGCCCAGCTGGTGCAGCAGGTGGAACGCGAGGAGATCGGCAATATCCGGTTGCTGCGCGGTGACGCCGTCGACGTGCTGGAGAACATGGTTGCCCCGGAGTCGCTGACCGGTGTGCGCGTGTTCTTCCCCGACCCGTGGCCCAAGGCCCGCCACCACAAGCGCCGGCTGCTGCAGGCGCCGACCTTCGCGCTGATCGCGAGCAGGCTGAAGCCCGGCGGGGTGCTGCACGTGGCGACCGACCACGCCGACTACGCCGAACACATTCTCGAAGTAGGCTCACAGGAACCGCTGCTCACCGGCCTGAACGACACCACAGGTGGCGACAGCGCGGCCAACCGCGACACCGCGCCGATCGGTTTCGACCGGCCGGTCACCAAGTTCGAGGGCAAAGGCCTGCGTGCCGGAAGCGTCATCAACGAGTTCATATGGGGGAAGATCGAGAGATGAGCGTGAGTGAGATCGCCCCCGAGATGCCGGAACTCGACCAGTCAGGTGCCGGCGCCGAGGCGTTGAGCGGTTCCGGGCCCGATGTCCGGCGCGTCCTGCTCGTCTGGGACGCGCCGAACCTCGACATGGGACTCGGCGCCATCCTCGGTGGACGTCCCACGGCCGCTTATCGTCCCCGCTTCGACGCGCTCGGCCGCTGGCTGCTCGCCAGGACCGCCGAGCTGTCGGTGGGTTCCAAAACCCGCATCGAAGCCGAAGCAACCGTTTTCACCAACATCGCCCCCGGCACCGCCGACGTGGTCCGACCCTGGGTCGAGGCATTACGCAATGTGGGTTTCGCGGTCTTCGCCAAGCCGAAGATCGACGAGGACTCCGACGTCGACGCCGACATGCTCGCCCACATCGCCATGCGGGCCCGGCACGGCGGACTGGCCGGAATCATGGTCGCCTCCGCCGACGGTCAAGCCTTCCGCGAACCGTTGGAAGCCATCGCCGCCAAGGGAACCCCAGCTCAGGTACTCGGATTCCGTGAGCACGCGAGTTGGGCTGTCACTTCCGATACTCTCGAGTTCGTCGACCTCGAGGACATCCCGGGAGTATTCCGGGAACCGCTACCGCGGGTGAGCCTCGATTCGCTGCCCGACGAGGGCGCATGGTTGCAGCCCTTCCGGCCGCTTTCTGCGCTACTCACATCTCGCCCTGGTCAAGGAGTCGCTTAAGTGTTCACCCGCTGGGGCGATCTGGTCTATCGGTTCCGATTCGCCGTCATCGGTGTGGTCGGGGCCGCGTTGTTGGCGCTGGGCGCCTACGGCATGGGCCTCGGCCCGCGCCTGACGCAGAGCGGCTGGTTCGACCCCGGCTCGGAGTCGGTGCAAGGCGCGGAGATCGCCGACCAGTCCTTCGGCCGCGACCACATGGCGGATGTCATCGTCATGTACAACGCCCCCGAGGGCAAAACGATCGACGACCCGGAGTTCCGGCAGAAGGCCGTGGACAGCCTCAGCAAGGCTGTCGCCGATCACCCCGACCACATCGACAAGATCAACGGCACCTATTGGAAGGTGGGCGATGCGCCCGCGGTGCCGTCGGCATTCGGGTCCAAGGACAAGAAGCACGCATTCGCCTCGATAGCCATCATCGGTGACAACGACACCACCGTCATGGCCAACTATCGCGCTGTTCAGGGCGCCTTCGACATTCCCGGCGTCGATGTCGAAGTCTCGGGTTTGCAGCCACTCGGCGTCACCCTGACCGACACGCTCGACCACGACTCCAAACGCATGGAGCTGCTGGCCTTTCCGGCGGTGGCGGTGCTGCTGTTCTTCGTCTTCGGCGGCATCGTCGCCGCCGCCCTGCCCCTGATCATCGGGGGTCTGACGATCATCGGCGCGAACGGCCTCGTCATGGGGTTGACCAACTTCACCGAGGTCAACATCTTCGTCGGTGGCGTCGTATCGATGATCGGTCTCGGTCTGGCGATCGACTACGGACTCTTCATAGTCAGCCGGTTCCGAGAAGAGCTGGCCGAGGGGTACGACACGGCTGCCGCCGTTCGAAGATCGGTGATGACCGCCGGTCGAACCGTTGTCTTCTCCGCGACCATGATCATCGCCAGCCTCGGCGGCATCCTGATCTTCCCGCAGGGCTTCCTGCGGTCGGTCGCGTACGGCACGATCGCCGCCGTCTCGCTGGCCGCGCTCACCGCGATCACGATCCTGCCCGCGATGCTCGGCATTCTCGGTCCTCGCGTGGACATGCTCGGGCTCAAGCGATTCCGCAAGACCAAGACCGCCGACCAGATCGAGAACGGTTTCTGGGGCAACACGACCCGCTGGGTCATGCGGCACCCGCTCAAGATCGCCATTCCGATCACTGTCGGCCTGCTGCTGCTGATCATCCCGGTCAAAGACCTGGCATTCGGCGGCATCAACGAGAAGTACCTTCCGCCGGACAACTCGACCCGTCTCGCGCTCGAGCACTTCTACGAGGTCTTCCCGCAGAAGAAGACCGACCCGATTCAGCTGGTCTTCGTCTCGGACAACACCACCGCGATCGGCAAGGTGTGGAAGGAAGCCAACCAAGCGCCCGGGCTGGTCGGCCCGTTCGAGGTCCCGGTCAAATCTCCCACTGACGCAACGGTTTTCCGCACCTCCGCCACCCTCGTGGATCCCACGGGCAGCGCCGAGCAGACGATCGACTACATCCGCGCGATCGAGGTGCCGGACGGCGTCACGATGTATGTCACGGGTCAGCCAGCGCTGATGGCCGACAGCATCGACACATTGCTGGACCTGATGCCGTGGATGATCTTGCTCGTGCTGGTCGCCACGACCGTACTGATGTTCCTGACGTTCGGCTCACTGGTACTGCCGTTGAAGGCCGCCTTGATGAGCGCGCTCGGTCTCGGATCAACGCTCGGCATCCTGACTTGGATCTTTGTCGACGGTCACGGCGCAGGTCTGCTGAACTTCACGCCTCAGCCGATCAGCGCGCCGGTCTTGATGCTGATCATCGCGATCATCTACGGCCTGTCGACGGACTACGAGGTCTTCCTGCTGTCGCGCATGGTGGAGGCGCGTGCGCAGGGGGCATCCACCACGGAGGCCGTGCGGATCGGAACCGCGCAAACCGGTCGGATCATCACCGCCGCCGCGCTGATTCTCCTCGTGGTGACCGGCGCCTTCGCCTTCTCCGACATGGTGATGATGCAGTACATCGCCTACGGAATGATCGCCGCGCTGTTCCTCGACGCCACCGTTCTGCGCATGCTGCTCGTCCCCGCGATCATGAAACTGCTCGGCGACGACTGCTGGTGGGCGCCGAAGTGGATGAAGCGGATCCAGGAGAAGATCGGCCTGGGCGAACCCATCCTCGATGACGAGCGTCCACAGAAGGGCACCGTCGTCGACCTGGTGAAGACCACCCCGATCACCGACCCGCCGACCATGCAGATGGTCTCCGTCCCCGACGCCAAACTGGCCAAGACACCGCGTCGTCCGCGCACGGTGGCCGAGATCGAGGCCGAGGCGCCCACTCAGCGCATCGACAAGATCACCGAGTCCGCCGAACCGGCCCGGCCGCGCAAGCCGATGTCGCCGGATCCCACGCGGCCGCGCGCGTCGATGCTTTCGGGTGAGCCGACGCGGGTGCTGCCGGTTGTGCAGCCCGGTTCGGCGAAGCCTGTCGGCGCCGATGACGAGCCGACGCAGATGCTGCCTGCTGTGCAGCCGGATTCACCCGCCCCTGAGCCGGGCAGCGAAAATCGCTCTGGCCGTGGGGATTCGGGCATGCCTATGGGATCGCCCAAAGACGGATCGAACCATGGGGATACGGCCGCCCCCGGGGAGCCGACCGCGTTCCGATCGGGACGTGAGGAAACAGGCGCTACTGGGGACCCGGCCGCGTTCCGATCGGAACATGGGGAAACAGGCGCCACTGGGGACCCGACCGCGTTCCGATCGGGACGTGGGGATACAGGCGCTTCCGGGAAGTCGACTGCGATCCGGCCGGATCATGGTGCGGTCGCGCCCGGGGATCCGGCAGCTGGAAACCGTTCCGACCACCAGGTTTTCGGCGCAGGTTCCGGAACCCCTGCCCCCGGCTCGAATGCCGGAGATGATCAGAGGTACATGAGCTCGACACCCGTCGATTCAGCCGCGGAGAACCATTCGGGCCGTGCGGAATTCGGTGTCGACGGTGTGATCGGCGGTTCCGGACCGGCCGATGTGGCAGGCCCCGTCGATGGTGTGATCGGCGGTCTCGACCTGCCCGATTCCCGGGGCAACGAGCCCGCGCCGCGCGGTTCGGAGCGGGTCAAGCCACCTGCGGGATACAGCCCGACGACGCCTCGTATCTCGACGCCTGGCACGCCTGTCGGTGGTGAATTCCCCGGGGACACACCGGAATCCCGACCGAGCATCGTCACGCCCGCTCGGCCGAGCACCGATACGCCGCGCCCGGTGACGCCGTCGCCGAGCATCGTGAACACTCCGCCCCCGGTGACGCCTCCGTCGGGCATCGTGAACACGCCGCCTCCAGTGACGCCACCGCCCAGCATCGTGCACCCGCCGACGCCGCGTCCGGTGTCGCGTCCTTCCGACTTCCCGGCGGGTGGAACCTTCAACGGGTTCACTCCGCTCCCGCGAACCGGCGAGGACGAGTCGGGTCGCGCATCGCAGGATGCACCGGAACCGCAGGCACCCGCCGCTGACCGGAGCAGCCGACCCGCTACGAAAGATGCTGCGCGCGAACCGGACTCACGTCCGCAGGGTTTCGTTCCGCCCAAACCCGACCTGACCGCGACTCCCGGTGCCCACCGCGCGGATGCGCAGCAGGCCGCCGAGCCGGCGGCCGATCTTCCGGAATTCCCGGACCTCCCGATGCGCCGCCCCGCGCCCGACGAACGCGACGCGCAACCGCAGACCCCGGCTGCCCAGAACGTCTTCGGCACTCCGGTTCCCGTCGACCCACAGCAACTCCCGTGGACCGATGGTGTCCCGGGCGATGCGTCGACCGCGGAGGGAGCGGAACCGCCGATGTCGGCCGGTGCGTCGTCGATGTGGGCGTCGATCGACAATGCGCGGCGGTCCGCGCAAATAGGTTCCCCGGACAACGCGCAATCGACCGAGAGCCGTACGCCGCAGGACCCTGCCGCGCGGGAACAGACTGCCGCACAATCGGATACGAGCCGCACGCCGAACGTTCTGCGCCCTCAGGTCGCACCGCCCGGATTCACTCCGGTGTCTGCCGCGGAGACCACGTCGCCGGAATCGCGTCCGGCCGAGCCGGTGTCCCCCGCGGGGGACGACCCCGAAACCGCACCCTTCACCGCAGCCGACGAGGCAGGCGATCAGGGTGCCGACGGTGGTCACGCGACCGGTGAAAGTGCGCGGACGGCAGGCGGATGGCAAGCGCCTCCCGGATTCACGCCGATCCCGAATTCCGATGCGGCAGAGCCGTCTTCACCGCCCGCCCCGGATACGAACGGCGCCGCCTCCTCGGAAAACGGCTCGACGGCGACTCCCGAGGACGACCCCCAGGCGGACACCCGCACGGAGATCGAGAACTGGATGGCGCAACTGCGGTCCTCCCGCCGCGGCAGCACTCCGGTCGACGAGGGCCGCCACCACGGCGACGACGGCCGCACGGTGAGCGTCAACGAACTCCTCCGCCGCCGCAACGACGAGACTCCGTAAGCCCCCTCCGACAAGAACTCCGGCCACGGCCCCTCCGGGATCACCGTGGCCGGAGTCGTCTCCTCAGCACATCCTCATGGTCCGACGCCGACTGGCTCGCTGGATGATCTCGCGTGGTTGGGAGCGCGGTAGGGGTGGGTTCGACGGGGTCAGGGCTTCGAATCGGTGTGGTCGGGGATGGCGAAGGCTTGGGCGTAGCGGGTGCCGGTGAGGAGTAGGAGGGTGCCGACTGCGAGGAAGGCCGCGACGCGGATGAGGCCGGAGAGGGTGGCCAGGTCGAAGAGGAAGAGTTTGGCGAGGGCCGCCGCGACCACCAGGAGGCCGGAGGCCAGGCACACTTTGGCGACGGCGGGGGCGGTGCGGAGGTTGCGCAGGCCGACGAAGAGGGCAGTGGTCGAGGCTGCCATCCAGATGATGGTCGCGATGCTGTGGCCGATGAGGAAACCCTGTGTGCCACTGAGGGTCACACCCGTCGAAACCGTCGCCACCAGGACGAAGTACAGGCTGGCGAGGCTGACGGCGACCCATGTTCCGGTGATGAGCGCGTCGCTCCCGCCGGGCAGTCGCCGCACGGCCCAGGCGACCATCGCGGCGGTGCCGAGGCCGAGCAGTGCGGCGAGCACTGTTGCACCGTCGAGGTGTCGGATCGCGAGGCTTTGTGCCGCAAGGGTTTCCGGGTCGGCGATCGCGAAGAGCACCAGTCCGCCGAGCAGGGCGAAGGCAACACCGAGAACTGCGCAAACCCGGTTTCGGCCGACTGCGGCGACACCGAGGAACGCGAGCGCGACCGTGAACAGCGCGGTCGGCAGGAAATGCGGATTGCCGCCGGTCGCCGTGACGCAGGTGTGCAGCAGCGCAACCGCACCGGTGAGCGCCGAGACCAGAGCCATGTGACGTGGGATGTTCAGCCGTGCGGCCATTTCCGGTCGCAATGCGGTCGCGGCCACCGCGAGGAGCACGCTGGCCAGCACGCCGGTGATGGACGCGGAGACCGCTCGGTCGAACAGCGGTGCCGCGGCGAGCACCGGCAGTGCGGTGAGGGCAATGGTCACACTGGCGGTGATGTCCCCGGCGCGACGCCGCACCGTCAGCAGAGCGCCGACGATTCCGACCACCGCGCCCGCGATCGCCGCCATCAGCAACCCTTGCCGCTGCGCTGCCTCCTCCCCGGCAATTCCCGCCTCGAAGCCGCTGACGGCGATCAACCCGAGCGCGGCCAGTACCACCGGCAGGGTGCGTGCCACCTGCAGCACCGGCCAGTCCCGCCGCAGCTGCACCGGCACCCCGGCCGCCTGCAACACCACGAGAAACGCGAGCAGCATCAACTCGCTCGCCACGGCGGGCGACAACACCGCCGCCCCGACCACAACCCCCACCGCCAACGGCTGCGACTGCCACCGCATCGCCAACCCGAGCCCCACCAACGCCACGATCAACGCCACCGCGAGCCCGACCCCACCCGGCACCCAGCGGTAAAAGCCGGTCACCGCGGCAACATCCAGATACAGTCCCGCGATACCGGTGGAAACCAACGCCAATCCACCGACCCGCCCACCGGCCCGCCCCATCACCCGGCAGCCCACCCCGACCAATGCCACCGAAAACACCCCGCCCGCAACAACTCTCGCCACCGGCCCGAAGAACCCCGCCTGAGCCGCCAACACCAACAACATCAACACCCCGATCAAGGTGACCCCAGCACCAGCCACCGCCAGCACCCGCGCGATCACCCCCTCCCGCTGCCACCACGCAACCCGAGGCTCCCCACCCGGCCTCACCGGCCCGACACCCGGCCCCCGACCGCCACGCCCACCGATCGGAGCACCGTACGGCGCCTGCATATACGTCCCCGCTCCCGATGCGTAATCCGGCACGGAGCCTCGCACGGCAGTCCCCGGCGCAGGAGATCCGCCCGGCACCGGCGGCACCGCGAACCCGGGCTCGCCCGGAACGGGCACTGCGGATCCGGATGTCGCCGGACCGGCCGAAGTAGATCCGGGCACCGATTCAGGCGGCCTGAGTCCGGCCACAGACCCACCCGAGCTCGCCTGACCGTGCGTCGGGAAACCTCCGGCCGCGTACTCCCGCACTCCTTGCCCTTGTCCGATCGGGTACCCACTCGTCGCGCCCCGCACAGCACCATCGCCGGAACCTGTAGCCGACCGAACGTCACCACGAACCGCGCCACCACGAGCCGCAGCCAGACGAGCCTGCGCGAGCAACCACCCGGCGGACTCCTGTCCAGTCGGCACTCGCCCACCGGTTTGCGTACCGACCGACTGCCCAGGCCGGCTCAACTGTTCACGCAGAACACCCAGATCCGCACCGACCCGACCCAACCGCGTCCCGAGGGTCGTCAATTCATCCGACAGGCGTGCGACCAGCGCAGGATCGATGGCGTTCATGAACCCATCGTCCGCGTACCCCGGTCGCCGGGCATGAGTAGAACCACCCGGGTGGGGTGGTTCTTCCTACCTGATCATTGGCCGAGGAAGCGGCGCCATTGCACCATCAGGGGGTACTTGGCGGTGACGGAGCCGAACCGGACGCGGCCGTGGACCACCAGGTGCAGTGGGCCGATGGGTGGGCCGGTGCGGACGCGGTTGTTGGCGCTGGAGCCGATGAGGGTGAGGCCGTTGAGGTCGACGGTCGCGGCGGCGGGGACGAGCAGGGTGAGGCTTGTGCAGTAGTCGTCGACCTGGATCTCGACGACCTGGGTCTGCATCACGGCCGAGGTGAAGTCGAGGGTCACCCCGGACATCAGGCCGTTGAGGTGCAGCCTCGGCGGCACCTGCCACGGCCCGCGCCGCTGCACGCTGGACAGCCTGCTGCGGATGACGGCCGGATTGGTGCCGCCCGGAACCGGGGTGTGCCGGGGTTTGGGCATGGCGGCCGGTTGCGGCGCACCCGCGACTCGCATGCCGGGCAGGTCGACGAGGACGGCGTTCAGTTCGCCGCGCGTCTTGGCCGCGAGCGCGGTGTCCATCCGTTCGGTGAACTCGCCCAGCGACAGCATGCCGAGGCCGACGGCGCGCTGTAGCAGCTGGCCGACGTGTTCGCGTTCGGAATCGGAGACGCGCAGGTCGCGGTCGCCGACCGGGCCCGCCGTCGGCGTGCCGGGGACGAAGGCGCTGGGAGCGAAGAGGGAATCGGGACCACCCATGTTTCGAGGCTAGCCAGGAACACCGACCAGCGCATCAGGGCAAACCCCCAATTCCGTGTCCTACTCGAGGCCCTGTTCGATGGCGTACCGGGTGAGTTCCACCCGGTTGGCGAGCTGAAGTTTGCGCAGCGTGGCCTGCACGTGGTTCTCGACGGTGCGATGCGAGAGGTTGAGCCGCGCGGCGATCTGCTTGGCGGAGAGCCCTTTGGCGACCATCCGCAGCACCTCGGTCTCGCGTTCGGTCAGCGACGGCCGGTGTGGTTGATCGGGTTCGGCGGGTGCGGTGGCCATGCGCCGGTATTCGCCGAGCACCACTCCAGCCAGCCCGGGCGTGAACACCGGCTGACCGGCGGCGGTGGCGCGCACCGCGTCGATGAGTTCGGCGGCCGACGCGCTCTTCACCAGATACCCGCTGGCCCCGGCTTTGATCGCCTCGAGCACATCGTCGCGTTCGTCCGATGCGGAGAGCACCAGCACCCGGCTGTGTGGCGATACGCGCAGCACTTCGGCGGTGGCGGTCGCCCCGTTGCCGTCGGTGAGTTGCATGTCCATCAGCACCACGTCGGGTTGCACGGCGGCGGCGCGGCGGGTGGCGGTGCCGACCCCGTCGGCGGTGGCGGCCACGGTGAACCCGGCCTCGGTGAGGTCGCGTGACACGCCCTCGCGCCACATCGGATGGTCGTCGACCACCATCACGCTGATGTCGCCCATCGCTGCTCCTAGCTCGCTCGGTGCGCCGCGTGGCGCGGGATCCGGAATTCCCATTCGGTGCCGAAGTCCTCGCTCAGCAGTTCGGCGGTGCCACCGAGCGCCGAGATGCGCCCGACGATCGAGCGCGAAACACCCATCCGCCCTTCGGCAGCCGCTTCGGCCAGCCTGCCCGGTGCGATGCCGACACCGTCGTCGCGCACGCTCACCACCAGCATGTCACCGGTGTCCTCCAGCAGGACATAGGCTTTCGCCGCCGCGCCGGCATGCAATTCGACATTCGACAGCGCCGTCGCCACCGCAGCCGAGATCTCCTGGGCGACAAGCCTTCCGACGAGCACCGGGTCGCCGGGTGTGGCCACCGAAACCTTCGGTGTGGCGTGTGCCGTGAGCAACGGCCGCAGGTCGACCTCGGCCGCACCGGAATCCGCCCGGTCACCCTGTTCGGAGAGCAACACCCGAAGCGCCACCTCCTGCTCACCCGCCCGCTGCGCTAGTTCGCTTGCCGCCCCGCCTATCTCGCCGCCGCGTCGTTTGATGTAGGCGAGCACCTGCAGCACTCCGTCGTGCACTTCACGCGCCAAGCGCTCGCGTTCCTGCGCGGCGGCGGTGATCCGCAGCGCCCGTTCGAGCTGCCCCTGCGCACGCCGCGCCGTATTGGCCGCCAATCCGAGCGCCAACCCCACCGACACCAGCACGGGCGCGGTCGCATCACCCCACACGTCCTGACCCCACTGGTCACGCACGGTCACCACAACGGCCGACATCACAAGCCCCGCAACGACTCCCGCGACGGGTCCACGCAGAATCGCCATCGAGATCACCGAGTTGGCGATCCACAGCGTGGTCGGCAGGGTCTGATGCCCGTGATACCAGTCGTAGTCGGCGACGAGCCGGGTGGAGGCGATCAGCAGCACCGTCACCACCTGGTCGCCGACGACGACCCACCCGCGAATCCGGCTGGTGGCCTCGGGGAAGTACCACTGCGACAACAGCAAGGCCGAGGTACCCGACCAGATCGCCATCAGCGCGATCAGCACCCAGCTCAGCCGTGGATGCTGGTAATAGGGCACCGACGCGATCTGCTGGCCGATCGCGTACAGCAACGTGACCAGCCGGAATGCCTGGGCGGCCCGCCACAGGGGCGCGGTCGCCGCGTCGGCCGAGCTCAGCTCAGCTGTGTGGGTCCGCATCGCCGGACTCGTCTGTCGCCTTGCGCAACCGCGCGGTCACGTCGAATCGGCCCGGCTCGGGTTTGTCGGGTTCGGCGTCGAACAGGCCGCCGTCCCTGGCACCGGCGAGCTCGCCGTACGCCTCGTCGGGAGTGTCCGCCAGCAGATAGCGAATCGCGGTGTTGCCCACCGCGATCAGCGGCACGGCCAGCAGCGCGCCCGCGATCCCGCCGACGACAAGGCCCGCGGTGATCGCCAGCACCACCGCCAGCGGATGGATGCTCACGGCGCGCCCGAGCAGCAACGGTTGCAGCACATGCCCTTCCAGCTGCATCACCGCGATGATGATGCCGAGCACGATCAACGCGGTGACGAAACCCTTGGTGACCAGCGCGATGAACACCGCGACGAACCCGGCCACGACCGCGCCGATGATCGGGATGAACGCGCTGATGAACACCAGCGACGCCAACGGCAGCGCCAGCGGAACGTGCAGAATCGCCAGCCCCGCCCCGATACCGATCGCGTCGACACCGGCAACGACCACGGTGGCCCGCACGAAACCGACGAGTGTGCCGAAACCGAGTTCGCCTGCGGTGCGGACCTTTTCGCGATGCGCGGTGGGCACCACCCGGGTGATGAAGTTCCAGATCTGATCGCCGCCGTAGAGGAAGAAGATCAGGATGAACAGGATCAGGAACGCGCCGGTGAGGATGTGACCGATGGTCGTGGCGGTGGTGAGCGCGCCGCTGGTGAGGCTTTCGCGGTTGTCCTGGATGGTGCGCACGATGGTGTCGCCCGCACTGCGGATCTGCTGGTCGCTCAGGTGCGCGGGCCCGTTGATGAGCCAGTCCTGCACCTTGTGCACGCTGTTGGTGACCTCGTTGGACAACGCGGGCACACCGTCGACGAACTGTTCGACGACGAAGGTCATGATCCCGGCGAGCAACCCGATCGAGCCGATCAGCGCCACCGACACGCCGATCGCGCGCGGAATCCCCACCCGCTGCATCCAGTCGACCAGCGGCGCGAGCAGCGCGGCCGCCAGCAGCGCGATGGCCAGCGGGATAACGACCGTCGCGAACTTCTGCACGATCATCCCGAGCGCGATCAGCGCCGCGAAGATGATCAGCAACCGCCAGCACCACGCGGCCGTTTTACGGACCAGCGGATGTACTGCCTCTGCGTCGGAACGCCACGGCGTGGACGCGGGCCCGGAATCCGGCTTCTGGACGGTCACCCGAGAGAGCCTATCGGTCGCAACGCTAGATTGGTTGTCGTGTCGGCGCCTCTGGAAGCGGTCAAACAGACCATGCGAACGCGCTGGCCGCTGTATCTGACCTCGGTACTGCTGGCCAATGCCTTCGGCGCGGTGCTGGTCTGGGCGTTCATCCAGTACGGCCTGCCGGTTCCCGAGGGTCATCAGGGTGGCGTGCGCGAAGCGGGTCTGCTCGCTCCGCTCGTCGTGTTCGGTGCCGCCGCGGTGCTCAGCATCATCGCCGCCGCCATCATGTTGCGCCCGGTGATGCGCTGGCAGATGCGCGGTGGTCCGCCGAGCAGGCGCGAACAGATGGCGGCGCTGCACGTGCCGTTGCGGCAGTCGATCGTGCACCTGGTCCTGTGGATCATCGGCGGCGCCATCCTCGCCGCGCTGATCATCGCCGAATCGCCGGAGCTGGCCGGCGCGGTGATCGTCACCGAATGTATGGCCGCCACCATCGTGTTCGGCTTCACCTACATGCTCGGCGAACGCATTCTGCGCCCGGTCGCGGCCGAGGCGCTCACCGAGGGCACCTTCGACCACACCCTCACCCCCGGCGTCGGCACACGCATGGCGATGACCTGGGGAATGGGCACCTTCGCGCCGACCATCGCGATCGTGCTGCTGTGCGTCACCCAGATCTCCTCGGACGTGAAGTTCTCGGCGAAGTCGCTTGCCATCTCCATCCTGCTGCTGTGCGGCGTGGTGATCCTGCAGGCGCTCGCGCTGTCGATGCTCACCGGATCGTCCATCTCCGACCCTGTCCGCCAGCTGTCCCAAGCCATCAACAGGGTGCAGGCGGGCGCGCGTGACGTGCAGGTGGAGGTCTACGACGGCAGCGAGATCGGCCTGCTGCAGGTCGGTTTCAACCGGATGATGGAAGAGGCAGCCAAACGCCGCAAGCTGCAGGAACTGTTCGGTCAGCACGTCGGTGAGGAAGTCGCGCAGCGCGCGCTGGACTACGGGACCGAACTCGGCGGTGAGACCCGCTTCGTCGCGGTGCTTTTCGTCGACATGGTCGGGTCGACCGCGGCCGCGGCCGAACGTCCGCCCACCGAGGTGGTGAGCCTGCTCAACGAGTTCTTCCGGGTGGTCGTCGACGTGATCGACCGCCACCACGGCTTCGTCAACAAGTTCGTCGGCGACGCCGCCCTCGCCATCTTCGGCGCACCGCTCGACCGCCCCGACGCGCCGACCGCCGCCCTGGCCGCTGCCCGTGAGCTGCGTGAAGCGCTGCGGGAAGTGACCACTCTCGACGTCGGCATCGGCGTGTCGGCGGGGCTGGCCGTCGCGGGCAATATCGGCGCGGCGAATCGTTTCGAATACACCGTGATCGGCGACCCCGTCAACGAGGCGTCGCGACTCACCGAACTGGCCAAAGAGCACCCCGGCCGCGTTCTCGCTTCGGGTAGCGCGCTGTACTTCGCCTCGGAAAGCGAGCAAGACCATTGGGAGACCGGCGACGAGGTCCAGCTGCGTGGCAGACGCAGAAAAACCCGCCTGGCCTGGCCGAAACCGGTGGCGGCCACGCCCGGCGTGGACCAGGGAGAACAGTCGCGTTCGCTAGGCTGACATGGTGACGGCCGACGGCGACCTAGCAGGCGATCCCGCCGCGCATCCCGTCGCGCGCCGAGGAAACCGTTTTCGCTGGGTGAAGTGGGTACTCGGCGCGATCCTGCTCGCGCTGCTGGTCGGCGAGGGCGTGTACCTGTGGCCCCGGCTGCACGAATCGTGGCGCACGCTCACCGAGATCCACTGGGGCTGGGTGCTGCTGTGCGTGTTCGCCCAGGCCGTGTCCATGAGCGGGTTCGGGCGGGTGCAGAAGCAACTGCTGCACGCGGGCGGGGTCGACGTGAGCCAGGGCAAGTCGGTGTCGGTGGTGTACGGCGCCACCGCCATGTCGCTGACCCTGCCCGCGGGCCAGGTGTTCTCCACCGCCTTCACCTACCGCCAGACCCGGCGCTGGGGTGCGAGCCCGATCGTGGCGTCGTGGCAGCTGGTGTTCTCCGGCGTGGTCGCCGCCGCCGGGCTCGCGCTGCTCGGTATCGCGGGCGCTGCCCTCGTCGGCCAGGGCATCGGCGTGAAACTCATCGCCACCCTGGTGCTGCTGGGTGCGGTGCTGGTGGCGGGCTCCTATCTGGCCAGGCATCCGGGCACGCTCGAGGCGATGCTGCGCAAGGTGCTGGCGCTGGTCAACCGATTACGGAAGAAGCCCGCCGACCACGGCATCCCCGAGCTGGCCGAGATCCGGGCGCAACTGGAATCGGTCGACCTGGGCAAACGTGACGGCGCGCTGGTAGGGGTGTGGGCGCTGGTGCACCGGTTCGCCGACGTGGCCTGTCTCGGTGCGGCGTGTTACGCGGTGGGTGCCGATCCCAAGCTGTCCGGCCTGCTCATCGCGTTCGCCGCAGGCAAGGCGGTGGGTTCGATTCCCTTCGCGCCCGGCGGCATCGTCTACGTGGACGCCACCTTGATCTACGGTCTCACCGCCGGTGCGGGCCTGCCCGCCGCGCAGGCGGTCGCCGCCGCGTTCGTGTACCGGTTCGTGAGTTTCATCCTGGTCGCGATCGTCGGCTGGATCGTCTTCGCGTTCCTGTTCCGCACCAAGCAGGCCGACGACGAGGAATACGAGGCCGAGTTCAAGCAGCGCCGGATCTAGCGCAGCGCGCGCACAGCCGCCCGCCACCCGAGCAGGAACAGCGCGAGCACCGAGGCCGCCACGATCATGAAGCTCACCGCGGTCCCCTGCCCACTCACAGCCCGCAACACCATCCCACCGACGAGCGTCGACCCCCAGATCACCACCCCACTCGGCCACAGCGCCGCCGGATCGAACCGCCTCCCCCGTGCGACGGCCCAAGCGACCCCCCACCCGACGAGAAGCCCGACCGCGAACGGCCACACCGTCTTCACCAGCCCGGCAAGCACATCCTCGTCATGACTACGCCGCCCGATCGCACAAAAAACGATCACGAGCAGGGCGTCGACAGCAGCAGGCGCGAATCTCTTCACACTCAGCAGACTAGTTGTGCGCTTCTCAAGCGTCCGGGGTGGCCAGGGACTTCAGGAGGACCGCGGCCAGGCGGGAGGTGGCGTCGCCGCTGTCGACATCGGCGATGTGGACCGCGAACGCCAGGTCGCCCATCGTGGCGAGCAGCCAGCCGTCGGATCCGCCGGTCGCGGCGAACGCGGTGACGTCGCGGAACCCACGCAGCGCGGCGGTTTCCGGTTTGTTGATGCCCTCGTGCATCATCGCGCGCAACCGGTCGACGGCGGGTTGGGGCAGGGCCGGGATCGGGTTGTCGACCTTGCCCGGCTTGCCCGCCTCGATCATCGGCGCGGCCACCTCGCCGCGTGCGATGGCGGCGGCGGCGAGCGCCATGCCGAACGGGCTGGCCAGCACCGCATCGGATCCGGCGCCCTGACGCACCTGTTCGGTGCTGCGTCCGGGTGCGGCGATCCGTCCCGTGACCTCGTCGAGCCCGGCCACCTTGAAGTCGACACCCACGCCGAGCGCGGCGGCGGCCTCCGCGGCTTCCTGCACCGAAACATCCTGTGGTGCTTTGTTCTTCGTCGCGGCGGCGACCGCGCGGAACAGTTCCATCGTGCCGCCCGCCGGGAACAGCCCGGTGAACGCGATGGGCCCCTTCTCGGTGGCGTAACTGTTCTGCGCCACCGCGACGACCGCACCGGTCGACGGCTGGATCGCCACCACCGAGGCAGGCGTGCCGACGCTGACCACCGCGTCCTCGGCGGCCCGCTGCAGGCGCTGGTCCATGGTCGCGGCGATGTCGGGACCGGCGGGGCCCTGGTATCCGGCCACCTGGTTGACGAACCGTCCGTCGGCCTCGAAGATCTGCACGCCCCAGCCGGCCGTGGCCTCCAGGCTGGCCTTCCACACCTCGCGCAGCGAGTCGAGCATCGGCGACCAGGTGCGGCGGTCGGCGGAGATCAGCTTGGGCTGCTTTTCCATCACCACGCCCGGCACCTTGGCCATCCTCGGCTCGAGAATGGCGAAATCACCCTCGCGCAGATTCACCGCGACCACCGGCTTGCCCTGCGAGGCAGCGAGCTGCTCCATCAGGTAGGGCCCGGTGATGAGCGGGGCGACGGGTTCGATGGCCTCGGCCAGTGCGTTGGTTGAGGCGACGAGGTCGCCGGTGCGGGCTGGGTCGATCTTGATGACATTGATGATCTGTTCGGTCATCAGCGGCTCGCCCGCCAGGTCGACCACGCGCGGCGGCGGCTTGGCCGTGGTTCGCACGAGCTTCACGGTGCGGTTGTTCGCCAGCTGCGGCATCACCACGGCGGGGTCCCAGCTGATCCGCCAGCCGATGGCGAGCTTGCGAACGGTGCCCTGCAGCGTGTAGCTCCAGTCCTTGTTCTCGCCGAAGTTCCAGGCCACGTCCATGCTGAAAATGGCCGACTGCGCGTCGAGGTCGATGACCTGGGTCTTCTCGTAGTCGACGGTGCCCGACTGTAGCCCCTCGAACATTTGCTTGATGGTTGCCGAAGCGGCGGCCGGGTAGGAGGTCAGGTCGGCGGCTTTGGTGTAGTCCTGTTTGTCGAGCAGGTCGGTGAACCGCTGGACCACGGTCTCGGACTCACTCGTCTTCCCACCCACGCCGCACGAGCACAGTGCCATGGCGAGGGTCGCAACCCCCGCGATCGCCATTGCGCCCCGGACGCGAAAGCGGCGGGATCCCCACACATCCATATCGCCCACTCTTCACTCTTGCCACTCCGGTAACAAAACAACCGTACCGGAAGTTGACCCGTCTCCGATGCCCCGGTAAACGGGACGCTATCCGACCTCAGCACATCGATTGTGCCCGAACTCCGACCCCGTGAGGGGGTGATTTCGAACCTCGCCCTGCCAGTGGCAACAACTGGCGCGCTTACCGTACCGGCAGGCCCGCACACTTGTGAGTATCTCGCATCGTCTGGCGATTCACAGCGAGGGTACCCATCGGCACCGACAACCAATCGCGCGCCACCGGCCATCCGATTTCGCGTTCACCCACGGCACAATCGCACACCCGAATTTCGGCGTAATCTTGTAATCACTGCAGCACATGCACTCTCCGACAGCAGGTGATCATCATGCGCAACGCCCATCGCGAACGCGGATTCGGCCGTCCCGGCGGCTGGCAACAGGCCGACCTCCCCGATGCGGCCGATGCCGCCGACTGGTTCGCCGGGCGATTGCCCGCCGACTGGTTCACCGGCCCGCCCGAACTCGAGATCGACCGCGACGAGATCGTCGTCGTCGGCGAACTCCCCGATCCCGGCGACGCGGACGCACCCGCCTCGGCGGCGACCCGCGAGGGCGCGCTCGCCCGCTTCCGCGAGTCGACCCGCCCGGCACGCATGCGCATCGCCGACGAGGCTCAGCGCCGCTACGGGCGGAGTGTCGCCTGGGGCGTTCGGGTGAACGGTGAACGAATCCTGTTCACCCACTTGGCTGTTCCCGTGATGACGCGCCTGCGTCAGCCCGAACGCCAGGTGCTCGACACCCTGATCGACGCGGGCGTCGCCCGTTCCCGCGCCGACGCGCTGGCCTGGACGGTGAAACTGGCGGGCAAGCACGCCGAGAGCTGGTTGGCCGAATTGCGCGAAGCCATGCGCAAAGTGGACGACCTACGCGCGGAAGGCCCTACCGGCCTCTGAGTTCGGCGGCCCCGGCACACGGAACGGTCGACCCGACGACGGTGCGACGACCCGAGGCCGGGGCCGCGGGTTAGGCTCGACGCATGGAGACGTCCGTGCAGGCCACCGGTCCGATTCTCGTACTGAACGGGCCGAACCTGAACATGCTCGGCACCCGTCAACCACAGATCTACGGTTCGGACACCCTCGACGACGTGGTCGCCCTCTGCGAGCGCACGGCGGCCCGCTTCGGGCGCGAGGTGGTGGCGTTCCAGTCCAATCACGAAGGCGCCCTGATCGATCGGATCCATCAGGCGCGCGGCGTCGAGTCGGCCATCGTCGTGAATCCCGGTGGCCTCACCCATACTTCGGTCGCCCTGCGCGATGCCCTGGTGATCCCGGAGGTGCCGATCGTCGAGGTGCACATCAGCAATGTGCATGCCCGCGAGGAGTTCCGGCACCACTCCTTCGTCTCCCCCATCGCCACCGCCGTCATCGCCGGACTCGGCATCCAGGGTTACGCGGCGGCGATCGAGTTCCTGAGTACGCGGATCTAGGCCAGGCGGAAGACGGGGAATCCCGGCGCGATCGCGGCGAGTTCCTCGTCGGTCGAATCCTTGCCGACGCCCTCGAAGAAGGCGCCGACCTCCCAGCCGAATTTCTTCAGATAGAGGCGCAGTACCGGCACCTTGTCCGCATCGGGAACCTCGGTGGCCGCGAAGGTTTCGGCCTTGCGACCCAGTCGCAGTTCACCCCCACCCGCGACGCGCAGATTGCGCACCCACTGGGTGTGGCCGCGCGGTGCGACCAGATAACGCGTGCCGTCGGCGTCGGTGAGCACGTTCACCATGGTGGTGCGCCATTCGCCGCTGGTGCGGCCGCGCACGGCGAGCAGCCGCGAACCCATGATGCTGATGCCGAGTCTCGGCAGCCAATTGACGACTCCGAGCAGTGTCGCCTCGATACCCGAGGGAGCCAGGTAGCGACTCGCGTTCTCCATGCCCCAAGCATGTCAGCCATCGATCAGGAGGGAGCATCGAGATCCGATTTGCCCGATTTCGCGAAAGCATTGCCACGATCAGATGTAGTACATATGCTACATATCATCGAAGGTCGATGACTGGGAGGAATCATGGCTTCGAGTAACGGCGTCGTTCTCGACGTCCAGCGGTTGCGGATGCGCTACGACGAGGCGGACGTGCTGCACGATGTGACATTTCAGGCCACGCGCGGGGAGGTGCTCGTCATGCTCGGGCCGAACGGCGCGGGCAAAACCACCACGATCGAGATCCTCGAGGGGTTCCGCAGGAGGTCGGCCGGTCGGGTCGATGTGCTGGGGGCCGATCCCGAACACGGTGACGAACACTGGCGCGCCAGGGTGGGGGTGGTGTTGCAGTCCTGGCGCGACCACGCGAAATGGCGTGTGCGCGAACTACTTCAGCACCTCGGCACCTACTACCGCCCCTACGCCACGGCGAATATCCAACGGCCTTGGGACACAGACGAGCTCATCGAACTCGTCGGCCTCACCGAGCAGGCGGGCGCGAAGATCGCCACCCTCTCGGGCGGGCAGCGGCGCAGGCTCGATGTGGCCATCGGCATCGTCGGCAGGCCCGAACTGCTGTTCATGGACGAGCCCACCGCCGGTTTCGACCCGGCCGCGCGCCGCGATTTCCACGATCTGGTGCACCGGCTAGCCGATCTGGAGAACACCACCGTCCTGCTCACCACCCACGATCTGGACGAGGCGGAGAAGCTGGCCGACCGCATCCTGATCCTGGCCGGTGGGCGGGTGATCGCCGACGGCTCACCCGACGCGCTGGCCCGCTCGATCGCGGGGGAAGCGCAGGTGAGCTGGACCGTCGACGATCAGCGGTTCGTGCACACCACCACCGAGTCCACCAAGTTCGTGCACGAGCTGTTCACCCAGCACGGCACCGACATCGCCGACCTCGAGGTGCGCCGCGCCTCGCTGGAAGACACCTATATGACCCTGGTCCGGCGCGCCGAGTCCGGCGAGACCGTCCACGCCCTCACGGAGGTGACCCGATGAACACCGCTCTGCGCGCCGGCTTCGCCCGCGGCCTGATCGAACTGCGACAGGTCTACACCAACGCACCCGATCTGATCGGCCAATTCCTCACCCCGGCAATCACTCTCGGCGTGCTGTTCCTGCTGCGCGACCGCGACTACGGCGACAGCGGGCTCGGTATCGCCGAGCTGGCGGTACCCGGCCTGCTCGGCAGCATCATCGCCTTCAACGGGATGTACGCCATCCTCAATGTGCTGGTGCTCGACCGCGAGGACGGCACGCTGCTGCGGGCCAAAGCGGTGCCCAAGGGCATGGTCGGCTACTTCGTCGGCAAAATCGTGAGCACCACGGGGGCGGTGGTAGCGCAGGTGGTTATCGTGCTCGGTGTGGGAATGGCGATCATCGGCGGCTCGTCGCTGAGCGGACCCGGCGCGGTGGCGACCTTCGCGTGGGTGCTCGCGCTCGGCCTGCTGGCCGTGCTGCCGATCGGCGCCATCCTCGGCAGCGTACTCGACACCAGGACGGCCTTCCTGCTGACCATCCCGCTGATGGGCCTGATCGCCATCTCCGGCGTCTTCTACCCGATCACGGCGCTGCCCGGCTGGTTGCAGGTGCTCGGCCAGCTGTTCCCGATGTACTGGCTCGCCCTCGGCATGCGCTCGGCGCTGTTGCCGGGCGAGGCCGTCGGCATCGAACTCGACCAGTCCTGGCGGCATCTGGAAATGGTTGGGGTTCTTGGTATCTGGGCTGTCGCCGGCCTGACCCTCGCACCCCTCGTGCTGCGGCGGATGGCCCAGCACGAATCGGGTGCCACCATGGCGACGCGACGGGAAAAGGCGATGCAGCGTGCCTTCTGAGGTCATCTACAACCGCATCGCGATGTTGCGCGCCGAGCGTGGCATCTCCCGGCGGGACCTCGCCGAAGCACTCGGCGTGCACTACCAGACCATCGGCTACCTCGAACGCGGCGAGTACAGCCCGAGCCTGCACCTGGCGCTGCGCATCGCGGCCTATTTCGAGGTAGCCGTGGAGGTGGTGTTCTCCACCGAGCCGTTCCCCCGGCTCGGCACCGGAACGGCCTAGAACGAGCGAACCGTCCGACCGCACGTCGGACGGTTTCGCTACTGCCTCAGGAGTTCTCGCCGCGCATCAGCTCATAGGTCGACACGGGCTTGCCCGCGGTCTCGGTGGCCGCGATGGCCTTGCGCCAGAACGACTGCGCCAGGTGCGAGAACGCCGCGTCGACACCGACTTCCTCGCTGGCGTCGATGATGTGCTGGGCGCCGGCGTCCATCATCTTCAGACTGGCCAGGTCGGCCCAGCCGCCGTTCTGGTTCGCCACCGAGAACTGCTCCATGAAGTACGGGAACGCCTCGCTGGCGCGGACCGCGAACGGAACGAACTGGGCGATGTCGTGACCGGACTTCGAGATCACGGCGGTGGCCTGGTCGAAGGCGAGCAGCCAGGGGTGGAAGATCACCAGCAACGCCTGGTAGAAGACCTGCGCGAGGCCGTCGTCGGCGCCGAGGTACTCCTGCGGGCTCAGCGGGCGCAGCAGGTCGGCGTGCGCGTCGAACACCGCCTTGGGGCCGCTGTAGAAGATGTAGGACGCGGGATGGGCGATATTGTCGCCCGCCGACATCACGCCGCCGGAGAAGAATTCGGCGCCGCGCTCACGCACCCACTTCGCACCGGCGCGCGCCTTCTCCGGCGAATCGGAGGACAGGTTGGCGATCACCTTGCCGGGCAGGTGGTCGACCGCCTGGCCGAGCACGTCGTACATGGCGTCGTAGTGGGTGAGGCTGAGCACCGACACCTCGTTGGCGTCGAGCGCCTCGGCGACGGTCTCGGCCCGCTTGGCGCCGAGGGCGACCATGGCGTCGACCTTGGCGGTGCTGCGGTTCCACACGGTCACCTCGACGCCCGCCTCGAGGAAGGCCTTGACCATGGACTGACCCATCGGGCCCAGGCCGAGAACGGAAACTGATCGGGTACTCATGGTGTAGCCCTTCGCTTTTTCGATACGGATTGGTTCGGCGCCGGTTTCCATGGTGTCGGCGTCGGCAGCGCGCGGGAAGACCGCACGTCGCAGTGCGGTTGCTTACCTATAGGTTCGAAATACGGTCAGAAGGGTGCGCAGACGATGAGCAGTGACGCAGATCACCAGGTGTGTGGCATGAGCCTGGCTATCGACGTGGTCGGTGGCAAATGGAAACTGCACCTGATGTGGGTGCTCGGCGAAGGGCCGCAGCGATTCGGCAACATCCGGCGGCTGCTCGACGGGGTGAGCGAGAAGGTGCTCACCGAGAACTTGCGCCATCTCGAGGCGGCCGGGGTGGTGCGTCGCGAGATCTTCCCGGAGATCCCGCCGCGCGTCGAATACTCGCTGACCCCGCTCGGCGAAACGCTGCGCGACGCGCTCGCCCCGCTCGAGGCGTGGGGCGACCGGCATCGCGCCGTGCTGGTGTGACCGGCGGGCTACAGGTGTTCGCGGGCGATGCGCTCGCCGATGCGTTCGAGTAGTTTCCCGGCGGTCAGCATCGACCGGGCCGCGTCGGGTTCCAGTTCGCTGAGCGGGTAGCAGGCGGCGAACCCGGCGGCGCGAATCTCGCCCGGCGACAGCATCGTTCGACCCACCGCCGCCACCACCGGCACCCGCGCCGCGTTGGCCGCCGCGGCGACACCCACTGGCGCCTTGCCGTGCATGCTCTGGTGATCGAGCGACCCTTCACCCGTCACCACCAGCGTCGCCCCTTTGACCAGCGCGGTGAACTCGAGCAGCTCGAGCAACACGTCGATGCCGCTGCGCACCTCGGCGCCGAGGACGGCCAGCGCCCCGAAACCGGTGCCGCCCGCCGCGCCCGCGCCCCCGATCTCGGCATAGCCGGTGCCGAGGATGGCAGCCCAATGGGTGAGTGCCGCTTCGAGTTTCACCATCATGTGCCGGTCGGCGCCCTTCTGCGGCGAGTACACCGCCACCGCACCGGCCGGGCCGAGCAGCGGGTTGTCGACATCGCAGGCGAGGGTGAACCGTGCCCGCGCGACAGCGGGATGCAGGCCGGCCCGGTCGACGGCCGCCACCCGGCTCAGCAGGGTGACGACGTCCATCGCGGTGCCGTCCAGTTCGTCGTTGTTCTCGTCGAGCAGGCGCAGGCCGAGTGCCCGCAGCAGACCCGATCCACCATCGGTCGAGGCGCTTCCTCCGAGCCCGAGCACGATCTCGCGCGCCCCCGCGTCCAGCGCGTGCGCCACCACGACGCCGAGACCGAAGGTGTCGGCCCGCAACGGTGCGAGCCTGCCACCGGGGAGTTTCACCAACCCGACCGCCGCGGCCAGCTCAACCACCGCGGTCTCGTCGCGCATGGCGTACACCGCCCGCGAAGGCTCACCCGTGGGCCCCGGCGCGTCGATCTCGACCCGCTGCCACCCGGCCGCCGCGAAGGCCTCGACCATCCCGTCCCCACCGTCGGCCACCGGCACCGCCCGCACATCGGCCCCTGGCACCCGGCGCCTGATCCCCACCCCCAACGCGGCCGCCACCTCGGGCGCGGTCAGCGAACCCTTGAACTTGTCAGGGGCAAGCACCACTCGAGGACCACTCATCCCGACATTCTCCGGGCAAACCCCAGAACCCGCCACCGTCTTCGACAACACCACTGCGCGAGAACGCACCACCCCGCCTTCCCGGCCGCGAACTCGAGCGCGCCAGCGCTCCAACAAACACTGTAGCTTCTACCCATGGCGACCGAGGTCCGCGAAAATACCGCGCTGGAGCGGTTCGAACTCATCTCCGACGGTACCCCCGCCGGCTACATCGAATACCAGGACACCGGTGCCGAACGCGCCCTCGTCCACACCGAGGTCTACCCGGAATTCCAGGGTCGCGGGTTGGGGAACACGCTGGTCGAGTCCGCGCTGACCACCAGCCGCAAAGAAGGGTTCGAGATCCTGCCGATGTGTTCGATGGTGCTGCACTTCATCACCGAAAACCCTCGCTACATCTCCCTGGTCCCACAGGGGGCCAGGGAGATGTTCGGGCTGCCTCAGTAGTTGGCGACGGCGCCGTCGACGGCGGCTTGCAGTTCGTCCTTGACAAGGCGGGCGATATCGCCAGGTCGCGCGGGTAGCTCCAGCACGGGCGTTCGGAAGTAGAAGCTCGACGACACCACCTCGTCGGCGCCGGGTTCGATCGCGTCGGCGGGGCGTGGCCCGTAACTCAGGCCGATGGCGACAAGGGCGGGCGGGGCGCCGAGTTTGGCGGCGCGGAAGGCGATGTGCCCGATACCGCTACCGACCGGCTGCACCGTTTTGTGGTCGACGAGGTTGCAGGTGCCCTCGGGGAAGACCGCGAGGTGATCGCCGTCGGCGAGGCGCTGGGCGCACACGTCCATCATGCGCTGACCTGCCGCGTTCACCGCGCGAATGCCGTGGTCCTTGCCCCGGAACACCGGGATCCCACCCATCATGTCGACCTTGCGGCGCTGTTCGGGATCGGCGAACAGCTCGTCCTTGGCCAGCACCCGCACCCGGCCGATCTTGGCGCGCAGCGGGGACCGCCAGGCCGCGGCGGCGACGGTGTACGGGTCGCTTGTCGACAGGTGGTTGATGGCGTAGATGATCGGCCGCTTGCCGCGCACCAGCGCGGCGACCTGTGCCTTGGCGCCCTCGGCGTAGCTGATCCTCGGCCGGAACCGCCGGGCGAGCACCGCGTAGGAAGCCAGCGCCTTCCACCGGTTCTGCCGATGTCGCAGGTAGTAGTCGTACACGGCGTCGCTGTCGTCGAGCAGGACTTCGGGCGTGTGCATGCCGCGACCCTACCGGGCAGCGCCGGGCCGGTCGGGGCGAGATATTTCCGGCTCTCCCCGGGTCGAGGGAAGCGCGGGACCCCGATCCAATGCGATGATGGGCCGGTGGCACGCGGAGACGACCCGGACGAACGCCGGACTCGCGACGGGCACGGCGACGACCGACGGCGCGGACAGCTCGGTGCCCGCATCCGTGCCGGTAACCTGCTGGTGTCCGCGATCGACCTGGTAGAACCTACTTTTCGGCGGACAGTCGTGTACGTCATCGAGCACAACGACGCGGGCAGTCTCGGCGTGGTGCTCAACCGCCCGAGCGAGACGCCGGTGCGCGATGTGCTGCCGCTGTGGGCCGACCTGGTGGCCGAGCCGGCCGAGCTCTACATCGGTGGACCGGTGAAACGCGACGCCGCGCTGTGCCTCGGCGTGCTCCGGGTCGGCGCCGAGATCGGCGAGGTGCGCGGGCTGCGCCGGGTGGACGGGCGCGTGGTGCTCGTGGACCTGGATGCCGATCCCGACGAGATCGCCCCGCTGGTGGAGGGCATTCGCGTGTTCGCCGGGTACGCGGGCTGGTCGATGGGTCAGCTCGAGGGTGAACTCGACAACGACGACTGGGTGGTGGTGTCGGCGTTGCCGTCGGACCCGGTCGCGACCGATCGCCACGACCTGTGGGCAGGAGTGTTGCGGCGTCAGCCGTTGCCGCTGTCGCTGCTGGCCACCCACCCGATTGAACTAGAACGTAATTGATCCCGTTACCCCTGCGACGAGCAGGAGTAACACCATGAACCCCGACGAGCAGTGACCCGGACCGCCGATGGACGACGGTCGCGACGAACTGATGCGTGCGCTCTACGCCGAGCACGCCCCCGCGCTGTGGCGCTTCACCCTCGGCTTGGTCCGCGATCCCGGCCGCGCCGAGGACATCGTGCAGGAGACCTTGCTGCGTGCCTGGCAGCGACCCGCGGTGCTCGCGCAGACCGGCACCTCCCCGCGAGCGTGGTTGTTCACCGTGGCCCGTAATCTCGCCGTCGACGAGCATCGCAGCGCCCGCAACCGCCGCGAGTTCGGCACCGACGCACCACCGGAGCAGGTGAGCCCCGACCAATCGGATCGGGCGCTGGACGGTTGGCTGGTCGCCGACGCACTGAGCACGTTGAGCCCGGATCACCGGGAGGTGATCGTGCGGGCCTACTATCGCGGGCTCGGTGCCGCGCAGATCGCCGAGGAGCTGGGTATCCCGCCGGGGACGGTGAAATCGCGGCTGCACTACGGCATGCGGGCGATGCGGCTGGCACTACAGGAGATGGGGGTGACGACCCGATGACCGACCTCGCCGACGAGTACAGCACCTGGGACGCCGCCTACGTCCTCGGTTCGCTCGACGCGGCCGAGCGCCGCGAGTACGAGGCCCATCTGCTCGACTGCCCACACTGCCGCGAGGCGGTCGCCGAGCTGGCGGGGATGCCGGGGATGCTCGGTCTCGTGGATCGCGAAACTGCGCTGTCGATGGTCGAACCACCTTCCCCCACACCCGATCTGGTGTCGCTGGCCGGTGCCGCCGAGCGGCGGCGCAAACGCCGCCGGTTCACCACGATCGCCGGTGCGGTAGGGGCCGCCGCGGCCGCCGCGGTGATCGCCGTTCCGGTCACGGTGCAGGTCACCCGGCCGCCCGCCGAGCAGGTCGTCGCCGAGCAGCAGATGCGTGCGCAGGCGCAGACCCCGGTGAGCGCTCAGGTGCGCCTGATTCGCGACGGCGACCGCACCCGCCTGGTGATGACCTGCAGCTATGGGCAAAGCGACTACGGCTACACCGCGAATCTCGCCCTGGTGGTGACCGCCTCCGACGGTCAGCGCACCGAGCTGGACCGCTGGCCCGCCGGCCCCGGCACCGAACTCACCATCGATCGCACCATCGACGCGGCACCGGAGTCGATCGACCGGGTCGAGATCACCTGGGCCGATTCGGGACGAACGGTTCTGGTCGCGGACATGTGAAAAGTCCGGCCGCTCACTCCGGGCGGCCGGACCTGGTGTGTCTCAGCGGGTTTGCTTGCGGAAGATGGATTTTGACCAGAGGAACCCGCCGCCTGCGATCGCGGCGCACCAGGCCAGCGACACCCAGCCGTTCACCCCGATCTCGGTGCCCATCAGCAGTCCGCGCAGGGTTTCGGTGATGGGAGTGAAGGGCTGGTACTCGGCGAACTGACGCAGGCCGACCGGCATGGTGTCGGTGGCGACCAGGCCGCTGCCGAGGAACGGCATCATCACGATGGGAAACGGTGCGTTGCTGGCGCTTTCGGCGTTCGGCGACAGCAGACCGAGTGCGATGGCAAGCCAGACGAAGGCGAAGGTCACCAGCGCGAGCAACCCGAAGGCCGCCACCCATTCCAGAGCGTTGGCGTTGGGCCGGAATCCGATGAGCAGTGCCACAGCGGTCATCACCGTGATACCCGCCATCGCTTGGATGAGTGCGCCGAGCACATGGCCGGTGAGCATCGAGGATTGCGAAATCGCCATCACCCGAAAGCGATTCACGATGCCCTTGCTGGCGTCGGTGGCTATCGAGACCGCCACAGACACCGTCATGTAGGCGGGCAGCAGCAACAGCATGCCGGGGGCGAGGTAGTCGATGTACTCACCGCCGGAGGACTTTTCGAGCGCGCCGCCGAACACGTAGTTGAACACGAGCAGCAGCACGATCGGCATGATGATGATGCTGAACGTCATGCTCGGATAGCGCTTGGCGTGGGTGATGTTGCGGCGCAACATCGTCATGGTGTCGGCGAACGTGTGATCGCGCCGGACGGTCTGGGTGGTCATCGCACGGTCTCCTGAGTGGTCGGCTTGCCGGTGAGGGTGAGGAACACGTCGTCGAGGTTCGGGGTGTGCACCGAGATGCCACCCGCCTCGATGTGATTGGCGTCGAGCACATCGAGCACCGCGCGCAACGAACGCACGCCACCGTCACCCGGCACGGCGAGGGTGAGGCCGTCGCTGCCTTCGAGCACCTGCGCCGAGGAACCGAGGGCGAAGCGCGCCGCGTCGAGGCGGGCACGGTCGGCGAAGTCGATGCGGATGTGTCCGCCGGGAATGAGCCGTTTGAGTTCGGCCGCGGTGCCTTCGGCGACGATGCGGCCCTGATCGAGCACCGCGATGCGGTCGGCCAGCTGATCGGCTTCCTCCAGGTACTGGGTGGTGAGGAAGACGGTGACGCCGAGGTCGTCGACGAGCGTGCGGATGATGTCCCAGATGGACCGGCGGCTGCGCGGGTCGAGTCCGGTGGTCGGTTCGTCGAGGAAAATGATGCGCGGATCGCCGACGAGGGTCATGGCCAGGTCGAGCCTGCGGGTCATCCCGCCGGAGTAGGTGCTCGCCGGCTTGTCGGCGGCCTCGACGAGGTCGAACCGTTCCAGCAACTCGGTGGCGAGACTGCGGATCTCCCGCTTCGGGAGGTGGTTCAGGGCGCCCATGAGCTCGAGGTTCTCGCGGCCGGTGAGCAACTCGTCGACGGCGGCGAACTGGCCGGTGACTCCGATGTGCTCCCGCACGTCGTCGACCGAGGAGCGTACGTCGTGGCCACCGACCCGGATCTCGCCGTCGTCGGCGCCGATCAGGGTGGTGAGGATCTGCACGGTGGTGGTCTTGCCCGCGCCGTTGGGGCCGAGCAGGGAGAAGATCGTGCCCTCGGCGACGGTGAGGTCGATGCCGTCGAGAACCGTGTGCTCGCCGTACGCCTTACGCAGGCCGCGGGCGGTGATGGCCGGGTGGACCATGGTCGTCCCTTTCCAGAAGATTGCATTCATTGGTGCGAATAAGTGCATGTTTTAGCCACACCGCCCCCAGGGGCCGCGGTGTCGGTGAGAGTTGCTGTGGTGCGCTAGATGTCGAGGTCTTCGATGCGCGGGTGCGCGGTGACCTCTTCGACCTTGCGGTACAGGTTGTCGGGGATGCGGCCCTTCAGGTCTTTCAAATCGTCGAGGATCTCGTACTCGTAGTCGCCCCAGTCGGTGGCCTGCTCGCCGATGCCGAGCAGGCGCCGCCAGTTCTTCCAGTCCTTCAGGTCACCCAGGTCGTCGGACGGGTAATCCTTCCACTTCGCGGTGTGGGTGGCGAGCACGAACTTGCCCTTGCGGCTGCGATACACCTGCTGGTGCAGCGTCCGCTTGTCGGTCATATCGCGCCATTCGCCCAGCAGAACGCCCTGGAACCGCACCTGCCGCACGCCGTCGCGACCAACCCTCAGGACGACCTCGTCGAACCCGGCCGCACGACCCTCCTCCGACTCGATGAGCTTGCGCAGTGCGCTGACCACCGTGCTGGAGAGGTTGCCGCCGACGAGCTCCTGAGCCCGCTGGAACACCGGCAGGTCGTCGTCGGATACGTAGATCGTCTTGTTGGGCATGAACTCAATATACATAGATGTATACGTACACACAAGGGTTGGTATTCGCCCACCCTCTGAACTCGGTGTCGGCGTGCCACGTAATCCCAGGTGACGGCGGTGGATACCGCTGTGGATTGCGTGGCGGAGAAGGAGTGCCGATGCCGGACCGAGTGGTGGACTACCTGGTACGGGCGGTGGCCGACCGGGGCATCGGCCAGATCTTCGGCGTCGACGGCGCCAATATCGAAGATCTCTACGACGCGATCTTCGACGCGGGCGGTCACCCGGCCGGGATCATCGCCAAACACGAGTTCTCGGCGGCGACCATGGCCGACGGGTACGCGCGCACCACCGGTGGACTCGGGGTCGTCGCCGCGACTTCGGGTGGTGGGGCGGTGAATCTTGTTGCGGGGCTGGCCGAGTCATTTACATCGCGGGTGCCGGTACTCGCGCTGGTCGGTCAGCCGCCGACAAGCCTGGAAGGCCGCGGCGCGTTCCAGGATTCCAGTGGACTGGCCGAATCCCTCGACGCCGCAGCATTGTTCGCGACCGTGAGCCGATACTGCGGGCGGGTCACCGAACCGGCGCAGGTGCCTGGGCAGCTCGCCGAGGCAATCGCGGCAGCCGAGTCCGGTGGGCCTGCGGTGTTGTTGCTACCCAAAGATATTCAGCAGCAGATGATGCCGGATCTGATCGCGGCACACAGCAATGGTCAACGGCCCGCGACCGTCGGCCGGGCAGTCACCGGACCGACCAGCTCGGCCATCCACCAGCACAGCGCCCTTGCCGAGGTTGCCACTCAGCTCGCCACCGCCCGCAGGTTGGGAAAGGTCGTGGTCATCGCGGGCGATCAGGTCGCCCGCGACAATGCCCGCATCGAACTCGCGGAACTGGTCGAGACACTCGATGCCTCGATCGGTGTGGCACCGGACGCGAAGGACGTGTATTCCAACACCGGCCCCGGCTTCTGCGGTGTCGCGGGCAGCATGGGCCACGCCGACCTGCTCGAGGCGCTCGAATCGGCGAGCGCCTGCCTGCTGGTCGGCACCCGCCTCCCGGTCACCGCCCGCGTGGGCCTCGACGACGCCCTCGCCGGGCTACCCCTGCTCAGCGTCGGAGCGCTGACCCCCTACCTGCCCGCCACGCACGCGACCAGCACCGACCTCGCGACCGCGCTGACCGTCCTGCATCCCGAGCGACACCACCCCGTGGTCGACCACGACTCAGCCGTAGCCACACGCACCGAACCGCACAACACCGACCTCACCCTCATGTCCGTTCCGGCCGCCGACGGCCCCGGCCTGCGCTACCGCTCAGTCGTGGAGGCGATCCAGCGCGAACTGCCCGAGGGCGCCGACATTTTCGTCGATGCGGGTAACACCGGCGCCTCGGTGGTGCATTACCTACGGGTGCCCGAGGGTGGACGATTCGTCGTCGCGCTCGGCATGGGTGGCATGGGTTACGCGTTCGGCGCCGGAATCGGTTCGGCGTTCGCCCGCGGTGCCGCCCACCGCACCGTCGTGATCGCCGGCGACGGGTCGTTCTTCATGCACGGCATGGAGATCCACACCGCCGTCGAATACGACCTGCCGATCACCTTCGTGGTGTTCAACAACAACGCGCACGCCATGTGCGTCACCCGTGAGCAGCTCTATTACCGAGATCGATACAGCTTCAACCGTTTCCGCACAACACGTCTCGGGGCGGGCATCGCCGCCATGTTCCCCGGACTACCCGCCCACACCGTCGACGACCCCACCGAACTCGACGCGACCCTGCACCGTTGCCTGACCACCGACGGTCCGTCCTTCGTCGAAATCCTTTGCGACCCCGACGAAATCCCGCCGTTCCTGCCCTTCCTTTCCTGACCGACGAGGAGAACACCGTGACAACAAGTGCCCTGCCCGCACTCAGCGACATTCCCGGCCAGACAGTGCCCGGCGTGCTGCGCATCGAGAACTCGGATCGGGAGGCGACGACCCCGATCATCATGGACATGCTGCGTTCGGTGTACCCGCACGACCAGATCTTCGGTGACTACTGCCCGGTCCAGACCTATATCGACGCACCGCCACGCGAGGTCTTCGAGTATCTCGCCGACACCCGCTCACTCGAGGAATGGACCTACAGCCTGCGCGGATTCACCGAAACCGACGAACCGGGGCTGTGGCTTTCCTACGACCGGCTCGGTGACGAGACCAAGTG
Organism: Nocardia sp. JW2; assembly: GCF_051843015.1. Classification (NCBI taxonomy): domain Bacteria; kingdom Bacillati; phylum Actinomycetota; class Actinomycetes; order Mycobacteriales; family Nocardiaceae; genus Nocardia; species Nocardia sp. JW2. The sequence goes on along the minus strand of NZ_JBPXLK010000010.1, from coordinate 105,507 downwards.
TTTCACCCGCACCGTCGCCCATTCCGACGCGATGACCGTCGACTATCACTGCGCCTGGGACCAGTCCGAACACCTCTGGATGATCTACCTGATGCGAGTGGTCGACGCGCAAGTGGTGTTCGACAAGCCCGGTTCGGTGGTGCTGTGGGTGAACTGCAAGCACCCCTTCTACGACGAGAACGGTTATCCCGAGACCGCGCCGCCGAAGCGGCCGGTGTGGGTCGGCGATTTCTGGGAGATGTTCTCCGCCGGTCACCAGCTGGAGCTGGACAACCTCAAGGCCATTTGTGAATACCGCGCGGCCAACGGGCTGCCGATCAAGCCGGAGTGGATGCAGTGAGTATGCCGTCAGTGAGTCTGGTCGATGTCGCGAGTTACCTGCCCGGTGCCCCGGTGCCGACCGAATACTTCACCCAGTTCTCCCGCTCGGAGCGGATGGCCAAGAACGTGATGTTCCGTTCGCCCACCGGCCGCCACCATGTGGCACGCGACGAAACCGCCGTCGACATGGCCGAACGCGCCTTCGACGTGCTGCGCGAACGCCACGGCGCCGACCTCGCCGCCGAGATCGACATCATCATCACCCATACCCAGCTGCCCGACAATCCGGTGCTCGGCGCCGCACCCGAGCTGGCCCGCAGGCTCGGTGCGCGCCCCACCCAGGTGCTCGACGTGCACAACAGCGGCTGCGCGGCCTTCGTGCACATGATGGCGATGGCGCGGATGATGATGGCGACGAGCGACGCGAAGACGGCGTTGATCGTCGCGGCCCAGAATTGCGCGGGCCCGGTGTTCACCCAGCCCGATATCCGCAAACTCGCCCAGGCTCCGGTGCCCGGCGACGGTTGCGGAATCGGTCTGCTGCGCAAGGAAGATTCGGCGCCGATTCTGGATATCGAATGCCGCACCTACCCCGAATTCGCGGGCGATATGGACTTCACCACCAACGGCACCCGCAAGTACTGGGAACCGGGCGAGGGCCAGGGGTGCGTGAGTTTCTCCGAATCGAAGATCACCAAGGTGTTCGCGCGTGGCAACCGGCTCGTTCCGGAAGTGGCGCTCGCGGTGTGTGATCGGATCGGGGTGAAGAGCCGCGATATCGATACCTTCGTCACCAATCAGCCCAATCGGCTGTTCCTGCGCAATTGGCACGACGCACTGGAATTGCCCGCCGACCGTCACCCGGACACCTTCGACCGGTGCGGAAACCTTTTCGCCGCAGGCATTCCCGTAACGCTCGACGTGGAGAACCAGGCCGGACGATTGCGCAACGGTTCGGTTGTGCTGCTGTCGGCGTTCGCGCACGCGGGTGATTTCGCCGGTGCCGCGGCGGTGCGCTGGGGAGCGGCCCGATGAGTGTGCGGCTGGTCGAGCCGACCAGCCCGTCGCAGCGGTTCGGCACCGCACCGGTGCCGACCGCGTTCGACCTCGGCCTCAGCGAGAATCCCTTTCCGCCTCTACCCTCTGTTCTCGCCGCGGTGAAAGAGACACTCGCCCACGCCAATCGGTACCCGGAGTTTCTGCCGCAGGAACTGCCCCGAATCATCGCCACGCACCTCGGTGTCTCCTCCGCCGACGTGGTGGTCGGTGCCGGGGCCACCGGGGTCGCGATGCAGGTGATGCGCGCCCTGGGTGGCGGTGAACTCGTCACGAGCACACCGACATTCGACGGGTATCCGATCATGGCGGAGATGGCCGGGATGACGGTCGTCCCGGTGCCGCTCGATCTCTCCGGCAACCAGGACCTCACCGCCATGCGACGCGCGGTGAACCGGCGGACGGCGCTCGTCGTGCTGTGCAGGCCGCACAATCCGACCGGGACGGTGCTCGACGCGGGCGCCGTTCGCAAGTTCGTCGCGGCGGTGCCGCAGCGGGTGCCGGTGCTGCTCGACGAGGCCTACGTCGAATTCCTCGCGGCGGGCGATCGGCTCGATCTGCATGCTCTGCTTGCCCGGCATCCGAACGTGCTCGTCCTTCGGACGTTCTCCAAGGCGTACGGGCTGGCGGGGCTGCGTATCGGCTACTGCGTCGGGCGCGGTGCGCTCATCGAGCGTGTCCGCGCGCAGCAGTTGCCGTTCGGGGTCACCACCGCCTCGGTCGCCGCCGTGCGGGCCGCCTACGCGGCGGGCGAGGAACTGCGCGAGCGGGTGGAGCACATCAATCGGGAACGCGATGTGTTGCGCTTGTCGTTGCGGGCATGCGGTTTCGACATTCCGGAAAGTCACGCGAACTTCCTGTACCTGCCGGGCCCCGGCGTGGCGACGGCACTGCGCCGGGCCGGGATCAAAGCCAAGGCCTACCCCGACGGCAGCGCCCGCATCGCGGTAGGCGATCCGGCGGCGGGACGCGCCGTGCACGCTGCCCTCGCCTGGCTGCGTGGAGGTGGTTTCATGACGACATGATCCGCAGGTGCACCCGAGAGTTCGTCGCCAACCCGGCTCCGGCGGTCGGCACCGCCAGCCGTACGTTGCTGCGCCTGCGGCTGGCGGGCCGCGACATCGTCGTCCGCCGCACCCGTATCGTCCCCGGCGGCACCAGCGGCTGGCATTTCCACGACGGAACATTGTTCGTGCTGGTCACCCGCGGTGTGCTCGACCATCCCTACCTTGCTCGCGGACCCGCCGAATATCGCCGGTTCCGGCTGTTCCGCGAGCCGAGCGGGCCGGACAACGCCCACGTCGCCCGCAACAACGGGACCACCGAGGTCCGCATCCTCGTGCTCTACGTGAACCCGGCGGGTGCGCCGCTGTCGCGTCAGGTGCCACCGCCGTCGGGCGGCTGATTTCAGCAGCTGCCGCCTCCACCGCAACTGCTACTACTGCCCCCGCCGCAGCTGCTCGACGAGCTCGAACCGGAGTCACAGCTGCTCGACGAACCGCCGCCGTCCGACCAGCTGCTGGACGAGCCGCCCGAATAGCCGCCGCTCGCGTAGCCACCGTTGTAGGTCCAGTCGCTACCACTGGACCAGCGGTCGTTCCGGTTCCGGCGCTGACGCGGGCCCGGCCGGTACTGCGGAGACTGCCGAGATCCCGAATTGAGCGCCGCCTGCAGGATCGCGGCGAGAATGGCCAGCGGAACGAACACCACCATCGCCACCACCAGTACAGCGACGCCAACACTGAGAACCGTGCCGACGAGATCGACAAAACTCATGGCTCCTCCTGATTCGGGATCTGCCTCTCGATCCCGAATCTAGGTGCGCCACCTTGCGATTCACTTACCGCGAACTAGCAGCGCCACCCGGTCAGCTGCCGCCGCCGCAGCCGCCACCACCGCCGCAGCCGCCACCACCGCCGCCGTCTCCGGAGTGACCACCACCGCCACCGCCCCAGTCGAAGAACCCCGCCGCCGACCAACCGCCACCACTGGCACCCGCCGCGCCGGCACGACGAGCCTGCGGCTTCGTCAACAGGACCCGCTCACGCCTGCTCTGCACGATGCCCACGACGAACAGCACCCCCGCGAGCACGAACAAGGCGATGCCGAGCCAAGGAACGAAGCTGACGGCGACCACGCCACCGAACGCTACGAGAACCACCACTCCGAAAATCATCATGAACCCCCCGGTAAGTACCTACTTCCGTTGTACCGGAAGGGCGGCGGCGGGACCAGGAATCAGTTGGCGGGGGCGCAGGTGTCGCGGAGGGAGCAGCTGCCGCAGGAGGAGCCGCAGCCGCCGACCGGGGCGGGGGGCAGGAGGGGTTCTACCGTGCGGGCGGCGGCGTTCGCGCCTGCGCCGAGGGTGAAGATGGCGATCACGGCGACGGCGGCGGCTACGCCGAGGGCGGCGAAACCGCCCGCGACCAGGACCACGAGGCCGCCGGCGAACAGCAGGGCGCCGGCGCCGACGGAGGTCGGGGCGGCGATGCGGTTGGCGATGCGGAAATTGTCGTCGCTGTGCAGGGCCGCCTCGGTGGTGACACCGAGGAAACGATTGCGGGGCAACTTGCCGAGCAGCCCGAGCACACCGGTCGTGATGGCGACCGCGGCCAGCGCGAAGAGCAGAAGAGCGACGACGACCATTCATGCAGGCTAGCGCACCCTTGTCGAGTACCGATCCGGCGCTCCCCACCGAGGTGACCCGCCGCACAGCGCGCCTCGCTGCGCAGCCCTTCGGAAATGAATTCGCTACGACGTTCTACCCTGTTAGACGATGTTTACCCCTGATCGGCGAGAACAAGAAGGCGGGACCGTGCAGGACACTCGTGCGACCGAGAGTGACGTACCTCAGCACCGGTACAACGCCGAGCTGGCGGGGCGGATCGAACAGCGCTGGCAGCGCACCTGGGCCGAACGCGGCACCTTCAACGCGCCCAACCCGGTCGGGCCGCTCGCGGGCGACACCCCCGACGACAAGCTGTTCATCCAGGACATGTTCCCGTTCCCGTCGGGCGCGGGCCTGCACGTGGGTCATCCGCTCGGCTACATCGCCACCGATGTGTTCGGCCGCTACCACCGCATGCGCGGGCGCAATGTGCTGCACGCGCTCGGCTACGACGCCTTCGGCCTGCCCGCCGAGCAGTACGCCGTGCAGACCGGTGCGCACCCGCGCGTCACCACCGAGTCGAACATCGCGACGATGCAGCGTCAGCTGGACCGGCTCGGCCTCGGCCACGACCCGCGTCGCTCCTTCGCCACCACCGATCCCGAGTACTACCGGTGGACGCAGTGGATCTTCCTGCGCATCTACAACGCCTGGTACGACCAGGAGGCCGGTCGTGCCCGGCCGATCGCCGAGCTCGAAGAGCAGTTCGCCAGCGGTGCACGCCCGGTGCCCGAAGGTGACTGGGCGTCGCTGAGCGCCACCGAGCGTGCGGCCCTGCTCGACTCGTATCGCCTGGTCTACCAGTCGGATTCGATCGTCAACTGGTGCCCCGGCCTCGGCACAGTGCTGTCCAACGAAGAGGTCACCGCCGACGGGCGAAGCGAACGCGGCAACTTTCCCGTGTTCCGTAAGCGCATGTGGCAGTGGATGATGCGGATCACCGCCTACGCCGACCGCCTCGTCGACGACCTGGACGAGCTGGACTGGCCCGACAACGTGAAGTCCATGCAGCGCAACTGGATCGGGCGTTCGCGCGGTGCGCAGGTGCGTTTCGACGCGCCCGAGGGCGAGACGATCGAGGTGTTCACCACCCGGCCCGACACCCTGTTCGGCGCCACCTATGTGGTGCTCGCGCCGGAACACGAGCTGGTCGACAAGCTGACCGCCGCCGCCTGGCCCGCCGATACCGACCCCCGCTGGACCAACGACAGCGCCACGCCGGCGGAAGCCATTGCGGCGTACCGTAAATCGATCGCGGCCAAGTCGGATCTGGAGCGGCAGGAGAACAAGGAGAAGACCGGCGTCTTCCTCGGCTCCTACGCCACCAACCCCGCCGACGGCAGCCAGGTGCCGATCTTCATCGCCGACTACGTGCTGAGCGGCTACGGCACCGGCGCCATCATGGCGGTGCCCGGCCACGACCAGCGCGACTGGGACTTCGCCTCCACCCTCGGCCTGCCGATCGTCGAGGTCATCTCCGGCGGCGACATCACCGAGGCGGCCTGGTCGGGTGAGGGTGAGCTGGTGAATTCCGGCTTCCTGAACGGACTTTCGGTCGACGAGGCGAAGGCGGCCATGATCGGCCACCTCGAAGCGGAGGGCCACGGCACCGGGAAGATCCAGTACAAGCTGCGCGACTGGCTGTTCGCCCGTCAGCGGTACTGGGGTGAGCCGTTCCCCATCGTCTACGACGCCGACGGTGTCGCACACGCCCTGCCGGAATCCATGCTGCCCGTGGAACTTCCAGAAATGGAAGACTTCGCGCCGGTCACCTTCGATCCCGACGACGCGAACTCCGAGCCGTCCCCGCCGCTGGCCAAGGCCACCGACTGGGTGAACGTGGAGCTCGACCTGGGTGACGGGCCCAAGCGGTACCGCCGCGACACCAATGTCATGCCCAACTGGGCGGGTAGCTCCTGGTACCAGCTGCGCTATGCCGACCCGACCAATACCGAGACGTTCTGCGCCGAGGAGAACGAGAAGTACTGGCTCGGCCCGCGCACCGACAAGCACGGCCCGAACGACCCGGGTGGTGTCGACCTGTACGTCGGCGGTGTGGAACACGCGGTGCTGCACCTGCTCTACGCGCGGTTCTGGCAGAAAGTGCTGTTCGACCTGGGCGATGTGTCGAGCAGCGAGCCGTACCGGCGCCTCTACAACCAGGGGTACGTGCAGGGTTACGCCTACACCGACGAGCGCGGTGCGTACGTGCCCGCCGCCGAGGTGGTGGAGCGTGACTCGAAGTTCTTCTGGACCGGTCCCGACGGTGCCGAGATCGAGGTCACCCAGGAATACGGCAAGATCGGCAAGTCGCTGAAGAACGCCATCTCCCCCGACGAGATGTGCGACCTGTACGGCGCCGACACCTTCCGGTTCTACGAGATGTCGATGGGTCCGCTGGACACCTCACGTCCGTGGGCGACCAAGGACGTCGTCGGCGCGCACCGCTTCCTGCAGCGGGTGTGGCGACTGGTTGTCGACGAGGAAACCGGCGCGGTGAAGGCCACCGATGCCGCACCGTCCGACGAGACGCTGCGGCTGGTGCACCGGACCATCGCCGGTGTCGACGAGGATCTGGCCGCCCTGCGCGACAACACGGCGGGCGCGAAGCTGATCGAGCTGACCAACCACCTGACCAAGAACTACCCCGACGGCGCACCGCGCGCGGCCGTGGAACCCCTGGTCCTGATGCTCGCTCCGCTGGCGCCTCACATCGCCGAGGAACTGTGGGAACGGCTGGGCCACAACACTTCCCTGGCCCACGGTCCGTTCCCGACCGCCGATCCGGCACTGCTCGTCGCTGATTCGGTGGAGTACCCGATTCAGGTGAAGGGCAAGGTGCGCAGCCGGATCCAGGTGCCCGCCGACGCCGACCCGGCCGCGATCGAGGCGGCTGCCCTGGCCGACGAGAAGGTCGTGGCACTGCTCGAGGGGGCGGCCCCTCGCAAGGTGATCGTCGTGCCCGGCAAGATGGTCAACATCGTACTGTGACCGCCTCCCCGGGTCTTTGGCCAGACTCAGGCCCGGGGAGAGTCGGGGACGCGGCAAGCTTTTGTGCAGTGGCGGGTTAGCCCGTGCCCGGCGAGTTACCCATGTTCGTGCGAAACCAGGTCCACCGGAACACGCCCATCAGCTGCGGACTTCCAGGACGTCGTTCAGCGTGACCAGCGACAGGTTGCGCTCGCGGATGATGTCGACGAGTTGTCCGTAGCAGTGGGTGACCGGCGGGAAGTTGGCGTGGCCGATGATGATGGCCTGCGCGGCGAAATACTTTCGGGCGCACTCCATCAGGTACTCCTCGGTGATGAGACCCGAGTCGGACAGCGAGCCGTACCACATGGTCGGCACGGTGTAACCGAGGTCGGCCGCGATCTTGTCGACCGTGGCGTTGTGGTAGCCGAAGGGCGGACGATAGAACGGGGTGCCGTCGACACCGAAGTTGTTGTGCAGGAAGGTTTTCGTACGGCTCAGCTGGTCGACGACCCCGTCGGCACCGATCTTGGTGAGTGCCTCGTGGCTCCAGGTGTGGTTGCCGAGCTGGATCTGGCCCGAGTCGACCAGCGGGCGCAGGGCATCGCGGTGGATGGTCCAGGCCTCGAACGAACCGGTGACGAAGAAGGTGAAGCGGGCGCCGGTGTCCTGGGCCCACTTGATGTAGGCGCCGACCACCTCCGGGCTCGCGCCGTCGTCGACGGTGAGGGCCATGCTCGAGCCCTGACCGGGCAGGGCGGTGATCGTCTCGGCGCCGATGATCGACTTCGGACCACCCGGCGGCGGAGGCAGCACCGGTTGCTTCGGCGTCGGTGCGGGCGGCGGTGGGACCGGCACGACCGCCTCACCGACAGGTGCGGTCTCGCCGCCCGCGCTGGCGCAACCGGCCAGTGCCCCGACCGTCCCCGCGGCGAGCAAGGTCAGCATTCGACGTCTGTCCACTCCACACTCCTCCTCACGGCCGGGCGCCATAGACGCAGCTCAGCGGCACCGTAACCCGAGATTCCCTCGAAGAGAAGAACCAGGGACCACTTTGGGACGAACACCTACGCGAACCCTGTCGTGTTCTCGGCGCGCCTCCGACTCTGGACTGACCGGAAGATGCGACGAAGGGGCGCCCGGAGGGAGGGAAGAGGCGGAGTCAAGCGCCGAGAACCGCGGCGCCAGCCGCTATGTCACCGTCAGCGCGGGCGAAGAACGATCTCCGTCGGATGCGCGTCGCGCGGAGTGTCGACGGCGTTTCGCACCGCTCGCGCCACCGTTTCGGCGGTGAGAAATTCCTCCGGCCGATACTCCCGCCCTTCCTCGGCCACGATCGCCTGCTGCATATCCGTATCGATGCGACCGGGGAATATCGAGGTGACGCGCAACTGCGGCTCCTCAAGCCGCAACGCGTCCGCGAAGGCCCGCAACCCGAACTTGCTCGCCGCGTACGAACCCCACCCCGCGTTGGCCCGCAGTCCCGCACCCGAATTGATCAGCACCACATGTCCGTTCGCGGCGCGCAGCGCGGGAAGCAGCAGCCTCGTGAGCTCGGCGACCGCGATCAGATTCACCTCGAGGGTGTTGCGCCACTGGTCGAGCGAGGATCCGGCGACGGTGCCGAGGTCGGCGATGCCCGCGTTGTGCACGAGCACGTCGAGTCGCTCGATGCGTGCGGCGGCCTCGGCGACAGCCGGATAGTCGGTGAGCGGCACCGGCCAACCGGTCGCACCCGGCAGCTCGTCCAGGATCGGCGTGAGCGAGTCGGCGGAGCGGGCGCCGAGCAGCAGATCGTAGGTCGGCGCGAGGTCGCGCGCGATGGCGGCACCGAGGCCGCGGCTCGCGCCGGTGATGAGGGCAATCGGAGCGGGAGTACTTGTCACCGTCATAGGCCCCACGCTAATCCGGCGCACGGACACCGACACCTGTGCGTTCCTCGGGCGGATGTCGGCGTGCACTAGTACCGTCGCACTATGACCGATCCCCGGTACAACTACGGACCCTCGGACCCGCAGTATCCGCAGCAGCAGGGCCAGCCGCACTACGGCCAGGGCCAGTACGCCCCGCAGCCGGGCGAACCCCAGGAGCCCAAGGTGAATGTGGGCAAGCTGTGGGCGGGCGGCATCGGGACGGCCGTCGTCGCCGCGCTGCTCGCGGTCGTCGCGATCATGCTCGTGCGCGGTGTGCTCGGCATCGCGATCCTCTCCCCGGAAGGTGCGGGCGCCTACGGCACCGTCTCCACCACGTCGTATGCCGTCGCCGCCGCGGGTGCCGCCCTGCTGGCCACCGCGCTGCTGATGGTGCTGCTGCTGGCGATGCCGAGTCCGATGACATTCTTCACCTGGATCTGCCTGTTGCTCACGGCCGTGGCGGTGATCCTGCCGTTCACCTTCGTCGCCGATATCGAGGCCAAGATCGCGACCGCGGTCATCAACCTGGTGCTCGGGTTGTGCATCACCACCATGCTCAGCTCGGTCGGCACGGCGTCGCAGAATGTCACCCGCGAGACCGGGTACTGATCGTCACAGTCATGTCGGGATGCCATCGGTGCTGCTCCGCCGCAGAATAGGGAGATGACCGACCCGGGTTTCACCCCCACGCAGCTCGCGGCACGCGCCGCCTACCTTCTGCGCGGCAACGACCTGGGCACCATGACCAGTGCCGCGCCGCGCCTGTATCCGCACATGTGGAGCTGGGACGCGGCGTTCGTCGCGGTCGGGCTCGCGCCGTTGAGCGTGGAGCGGGCGGTCGTCGAACTCGACACGCTGCTATCGGCGCAGTGGAAGAACGGGATGATCCCGCACATCGTGTTCGCCAACGGTGTCGACGGGTATTTCCCCGGGCCCGCGCGTTGGGAGTGCCGCAGGCTGGCCGCCAACGCCCCCGAGGGACCCGACACCTCCGGCATCACCCAGCCGCCCGTCCATGCCATCGCCGTGCAGCGCATTCTCGACCATTCGCGCAGGCACGGGCGTTCCACGCGGGCGGTGGCGCAGGAGTTCCTGAATCGGCGGTGGCCGGATCTGGTGCGCTGGCACCGGTGGCTCGCCCATGCGCGCGACCCCAAGGAGAACGGCCGGATCACGCTGTACCACGGGTGGGAATCCGGCATGGACAACTCGCCACGCTGGGACCGTGCCTACGCCAATGTCGTTCCCGGCGTGGATCTTCCGCCATATCGCCGGGCCGACACCGTCGTCATCTCCGACCCGACCCAACGACCGAGCGACCGGGAGTACGACCGGTACCTGTGGCTGGTCGAACAGATGCGGCGCGCCAACTACGACGACTTCCAGCTCACCTCGGTGATGAGTTTCGCCGTGGAGGACGTGTTCGTCTCCGCGATCTTCGCACTGGCCTGCGAGGTGCTCGCCGATATCGGCGAGGAGTACAAGCAGCCGCATTCCGATGTGCGGGAACTGCACGGCTGGGCGGCGCGCTTCCGCAAGGGTGTGGCGGCCACGGCCGACGAACGGACCGGTGCCGCAAAGGATTACGACGTGCGGTTGGGCCGGTGGATCAACACCGAGACGCTGGCCATGTTCGCGCCGCTGATCTCGGGCGGCCTGTCCCGGCCCGCCGAACGCGCCCTGCTCAACACCTTCGAGGGCCCACGCTTCTGCGGCCACCCCGACCTGCGCTACGCCCTGCCACCGTCGACTTCCCCCGTCGCCAAGGACTTCCGCCCCCGCGAATACTGGCGCGGCCCCGTCTGGCCGGTCATGAGCTGGCTGTTCTCCTGGGCCTTCGCCCGCCGAGGCTGGGCCGAACGCGCCTACCTCCTGCGCGCCGAAGGCCTCCGCCAAGCCGCCGACGGCAGCTTCGCCGAGTACTACGAACCCTTCACCGGCGCCCCGCTCGGCAGCATGCAACAGTCCTGGACGGCCGCCTCGGTCCTCGACTGGTTGGGCTAGCTTCCGAGCTCCACCGTGATGCCAAGCTCGCGGGCCAGTGTGGCGGCCAGCGTTTCGAGGTCACCACCCTGGATCGTCGCCCCACGCAATGCCGTGACCCCGTAGATGCCGGTGAGATCGCAGTCTTCGAATCGAAGGTCCTGCTGGATGCGGGCGCCGGTGAACCGGGCACCCGCGAGATTGCAGCGTTCGAAGCGCACATTGCGGAAGTCGGTGCGCTGGAAGTCGGCCTGGCGCAGATCGCAGTCCCGGAAAACAACCTTGCTCAACCGGGATTCGGCGAACGAGGCCATGTCGGCTCGCGTCGACTCTACGAGCACGTCACGCAGAACCCCTGCGGTCCACGACAACCCGGTGATCCGGCCGTTGCCGACCACACTCTCGAACATCGAGGAATCATCGGCCTGCACATTCGCCAGATCGCACACCTGCAATTCCGATTCCGCGATAGTGGCCTGCCGCAACAAAGTCGGAAACCGCACACTCACGAACCGGCACCCCTCGGCCCCGAACCCGTACACCTGCGCATCGGCGAAATCGACGTCCCGATACTCGACCCCGGAAACCTCGCGTTCCCCCACCGGATCGTCATCGGGCGAAACCGCGGCCCGCAGCTCCCCCAACACCGCGACCCCCGGCTCGAACCGCACCCGCCTACCCACCTTCACACCACTCCCATCGCCGCCGTGCGCCCCAACATACGTCCAACCACCGACGAATCCTGATCCGGCGCCGATGACATGACAAAGCCGCTACCCGCCCAGTCGGGTAGCGGCTTCGTCAGCAGATCGGTGTCGGCGGGGTCAGACGCCGATGCGACCGCCGTTCTTCTTCCAGACCACCGCGACCGACGGGCGGGGTTGGGTGGTGCCGCCATCGGGCCAGTTCGACAGGGGCTTGTCGACGGTGGCGTCGTCGGACTCGCCGGGGTGCTGGACGGAGACGATGACCTGCTTCTCGGTGATGATCGGGCCGCAGGTCTCGCCGCCGCGGGGGACGGTGAGGAACTGTTTGGTCTCACCGCGGTTGGGGCCGTCGAGGACCACGGCGAACAGGCCGTCGTTGGACTTCAGGGCGTTGCCGTCGGTGGAGATCCACAGGTTGCCGTACGGGTCGAAGGCCAGGTTGTCGGGGCAGGAGATGGGGCTGACCTTGGACTTGTCGAAACCGCTGAAGTAGGTGTCGGCGGCGGCGGGGTCACCGCAGACCAGCAGCAGGGTCCAGGTGAACTCGGTGCCGGTGTGGTTGTCGGTGAGCTCGAGGACCTGGCCGTTCTTGTTCAGCTTGCGCGGGTTGGCCTCGTCGGGGCCCGGCTTGCCTTCCTCACCGCGCTTGGTGTTGTTGGTCAGCGCCACGTACACCTTGCCGGTCTTCGGGTTCGTCTCGAAGTCCTCGGGGCGGTCCATCTTGGTCGCGCCGACCTTGTCACCGGCCAGGCGGGTGAACACGGCGACCTCTTCGGCCGACATGCCGTCGACGAACGACTTGCCCTTGCCGTCGGCGCCGGTCTCGAGCAGGCGGATCCACTCACCCTTACCGGTGAAGCCGCCGGTGGGGACCGTGCCGGAACCGTCGATCTCGGCGGCATGGTCGCCGGTGAGCTTGGCGACGTAGAGGGTGCCCTCGTCGAGGATGGTCATGTTGTGGCGCATGCTCGACGCACCGACGCCCGGCTGCACCTTCTTGGCGGAGACGAACTTGTACATGTAGTCGAAGCGCTCGTCGTCACCGCTGTAGGCGACGACGCTGCCGTCGGCGGTGACGTGGATGGTGGCGGCCTCGTGCTTGAAGCGGCCGAGCGCGGTGTGCTTCACCGGCGCCGAGGACGCATCCCACGGGTTCACCTCGACGACGTAACCGAAGCGGTTGACCTCGTTGAGTTCCTGGGTGAGGTCGAAGCGCGGGTCGAAGTTCTCCCAGCGACGCTCCGACGCGCCGCCCTCGATGCCGTAGCGCTTCAGCTTCTTGGCGACGTCGGCGTCGGTCACCTTCTCGGCGTTGCCGAAGTACTGGTTGAAGTTCTCTTCGCCGGAAAGCACTGTGCCCCAGGGGGTTACACCACCGGAACAGTTGTTCAACGTGCCGAGCACCTTGGTACCGGTCGGGTCTGCCTTGGTCTTCAGCAGCGCGCTCCCGGCGGCCGGACCACGCACCTCGAACTCGGTGGTCGCGGTGATGCGGCGGTTGTACTTGCCGAACACCGGCTTCAGCTGACCCGATCCGGCCTGCCCGTGCACCTCGACGACGCTCAGGCCGTGCGAGGCGAGGGCGATCTCGAACTGCTCGCGGGTCGGCGCGTCCTTGTTGTAGCCGCGGAACATCATCGGCTCGGTGCTGTACTCGTGGCTCACGACCAGCACGTACTTGTCGGCCTCGCCCTCGATGGGCAGCAGGCCGGCGAAGTCGCAGTTGTAGCCGAACTGCTGAGCGGCGGCGGCCGGGGTCTGCTTCTCGAAGTCGAAGGCGGGCGCGCCCTCGATCACCGCGTCACCCCAGCGGATCAGCACCGACTGCTCGTACCCCTCGGGGACGACGACGGCGTCTTCCTTGTTCGGCGCGACGGGCGTGAAGCCGGTGCCGGTGCCGGGCGAGCCGACCGAACCGGTGTCGGAGCTGTCGTCGCCACAGGCGGCGAGCATGCTCGCGGCGCCGACGGCGAGCACCGCCGCGGCACCGCCCTTGATGAGTCCGCGACGGTTCAGCCGGGCGACGATGTCACCGAAGTACTCGCCGTCGGAGGTGTTGGGGACCTCGTGGAAGCAGGCGTTGCCACACTTGTATTCGCAGGTGATGGCCGAGCGTGACGACTGACCGTCGTGGGTGACGAAAAGGGCGAGCGGTTTCAGACTCACGATTACTCCTGATTAGTGCGGTTTCCGGCACGGTAGGCAGCGCAGGCGAGGCGTCGGGAACGTGGAGGTGAACGCACGACCAAAACTCGGCGCGTGGGCAGCACGCGCCGAGTGGGTGGTGGGTCAGGCATTGATGGGCAGTGAGATCACCACCTCCTGTTCGTCGCTGGGCAGGTAGTGGACGCCGATGATGCGTCCCACCTGCACCGATCCGATCGCGGTCGGTGGCAGGTACTTCTCGGCGCTGGTCTGGAAGGTGCTGCCGTCGGGGCGGGTGACGACCAGCCCGAGCACCACCTCGGTGTAGCCGCCGCGGATGCGACCGGGCACATCGAGGCTGCGGACCACCGCCTGGGCAGCGATGCCGCGTTCGGCGATGTCGAGCTTGTCGCGGGTGGTGATGCCCTTGCGGATGAGCGATTCGTTCATGGCGCGCTGGGCGGCGCCTGCGTCGCCGGAGCGGTCGACCTCCACCTTGTCGGTGCGGCCGGGCAGGTATCGCACCGGCAGGAGCACGCCGGGGCGCAGCAGGGCCAGTTCGGTGAGCGGCACGATCATCTTCGCGTGGGAGTCGAAGGTCTTGCCGTCGGCGCCTTCGACCCGGAATTCGATCCGCACCTGCGGCTGGTCGTTGACCGACACCCCGGTCTGGCGGAACGAGGTGATGGTGCCGATACCGATCTCACCGCTGCGGAACTCCGAGCTGTTGTGACCGGTGAAGGCCTCGAAGATGCCGTCGCCGGTGAAGGCGAAGACCATCGGCACGATCGTCAGCGCGATGATGGGCAACGCCATCTGCGGGCCGACCCAGCCGAGCATGGTGCCGGTGAATTCGTCGGGCGTGTAGGTGAGGCCGTAGTAGAGGTAGTAGCCGATGGCCAGGATTCCGAAGGCGACCGCGGCCGCACGCAGCTTGGATTTCATGATTCTCCTCGGGATGGATGCGACCGGATCGCGATCAGGGGGTCGGGTCAGCCGACGATGGTGGAGCAGGCGAAGGTGATGTCGAACTTCACCGTCGACGGGCCCGCCAGCGGGTTGGTCATGTCGGGGGCGCCGACGCCCTCGCCGGTGACGCGGAAGGTATTGCCGTCCTTGGCGAGGGTGGCCGAGCCGCCGGGCTGGCCGTTGCCGTAGCCCACCGCGTACGGCATGCCGCTCGATCCGCCCTGGCTGCCCGCGATGGCGACGGCCTGCACCGTTTCGCCTTCCAGCGTGGCGCTCACCGAGAGGCTGCCGTAGGTGGCGTTGGCCGTATCGGTGAGGGCGAGCGCCAGGGTCCCGCCCTGCTTGGCGCAGGTGGTGTCGAACTTCGCGGTCAGTTCCTTGCCGTCGACGCTGGCGGTGGACTTGCCCGCGGCCGGCGCGGGGGCGGCGGTGCTCGACGGGGTGCTGGTGGAGCTGCCGGTGTCGCTGCAGCCGGTGACGAACAGGGCGGTCGCGGCGGAGGCGGCGGCGAGGGTGGCGATCAGCTTGGTGTTCATGGTGTTTCCGTTCTCTCTCGATGTGAGCGGGTCGGTGAACCCGTTGAGAGAAAGGTAGAAATCCCCCGCCGCCTACCGATCCCAAGTTTTCCCTCGGACAGTCGGCTGACCTGCGGTTACCCTGGTCGAATGCGAAGACCCCGCGCCATGGTGCTCGACGAGGTGTGGCGCGGGCTCGACGGTGTCGACGCCTTGAGCGGACCACAGGGTGCGCCGTTGCGGCGCACCGTGAAACTGATCCTCGATCCGCTGGTCATTCGACCGATGCAGCATCCGCTGTGCGCGGGCAGCGTTCTCGACGCCGACGGTGTCACCTTGCTGACGTCCCTGGTACTCGCGCGTTCCGATGCGCTGCGGGCGTGCGCGAGCTGGTTCACCGTCCTCAAACAGGCGCGGCGCGCTTTACGGATCACCGAGGGAAACGCACAGGATCTTTACTTCCAGCGATGCTTCGAGCTGGCGACTCTGCACGGCGAGCCGGGAGCGGATGCCCGTGAGCGTGCCGCCGCGGTGCTGCGCGAGGTACACGAGGGAACGGGCGGGCGCACCACGACGGCGCTGAAAAACCTGGTGACCGAACCGAACCGGCTCGCCCAGCTGACATCGATTATCGATTCCGCTTGGCGCACACGGCCATTGGTGAACTCCGGTGCGCGCGACCTCGCCTCCTCGCTGATCGAACTACTCGACGCGAGCACTCTGGCCCGCGAGGGCGACCCCGCCGACGCCGGGCCGCTGCTCGACGAGTTGATCGAGGACAAGGTGGGCACCCACCGGGGCATCGCGCTGTGGCGCGCGCATCCCAGGTACGGAGCCGACGACCTGGGCCTGACCGTGCACGAGTGCCCTCAACGCCCCGTAGTCGGCGCCACTGCCTCGACCGCCACCCTCGCGCTCCCGTTCGACCGGAGTATCTACGAACGTGTCTTCACCGTTCTGCACGGCAGCATCGACCGGACCGATCTGCCCGATCTGCCGACGTTGGTGAGCACCGAGGTGACCCGGAGTTGTTCGCCGTGGGGGTTGCTCGACGAGTCTCTTCGCGTGACAGCGGCGGCTGGTTGCGAACTGGCCCTAGGACTTTCACCGTTGGGTGCGGTATCTCTGGCGCGGACCCTGGTCGCAACAGAGTTGTCCGGCGTTCATGGAGACCGCAGCGAACGGTCTGCGGAATCGGCGCAGGATGGACCGGATGCGGGACTACATGCCGGAACTACACTCTCGGCGGAGAGCAGGGTGCGGGGTCCGGTCGGCACGGATGGCGGGGCTGCCCAGTGCGGCTCGAAGGGGCAGTGGGCGGACGCCGGCGAGCCCGGCCTCGGGTCGCGGGCGCACGCGGTGGTGAACGCGCGATGGCGGCGAGAAGCGTACGTCCTGCAAGCGCGGCGCTACTCGGTGCACCTCGGTGAGGCGGTGAGTGGACCACTGGCGGTGGTCGCCGCTGAACTGCGGACACCGTGGCGGCCCTACCTGCGCAGACTGTGGGTTCGGTTGCACGGACGTGACGTTCGGGAGCTGGCGGTGTTCGATCCGGTCGAGCTGTGGGATCTGCTCGACGGGGTCGCGCGGTCGGTGATGCTCGACCATCGGACGCGAGTGAAGCAGGCGCTCACCGTGGCCCTGGACGACGTCGAGGAAGCGAGGGCCAGTTGATGATTCGGCTCAGTCGCTCCGATGGTCTGCTGACCATCACTCCTGGTGAAACTCCGCTGGTCACCGACGCCCTGGCGCCCTTGGACGCGATGGTCCTCGAAGTTGTTGGTGCACACCTCAGTTGGAGCGTGCTCGATGATCGGCAGCTGCCTGCTGCTGTGCTCGACGATCGCGAAGCCGCGCAGGAGTGGCTGTGGGCGGTCTATGGGGAGAATGTCGCGATCGCAGTGGCAGACGGGGTGGACGGCGAAATCGCCGCTGAATCGGTTCGGCCTGAGCTGGTTGCCGCCTTGCGGCGACTTGCGTACGCACACTGGGCTTCTCGATGGTGGCCTGCGTCGACTGTCGATGACATTCCGGCTCTCGACCCGCTCCTGCTTGACGATGAAATCGGGCAGCTCAGCGAGATGTGTGAAATGGTGCTTGCGGATTCGGAGCTTCTCTCACTTACTCCGAGTGATGGCGACGGGCCGATCGACAATTCCGCGGAGCTGAGTCCTCGACGTATCGCAGGCCCAGAGGCGAGCTCCCAACAATCTCGCCCGGTCTTCGAATCCTCCACTCGTGCCGATGATTACGCGCTTGCCGCAGGCGGGAAGCAGCCCGGCGACGGGCTGATCGTCGCACATGGGAGCGGCGATTGGGACTGGCGGCGATGTCCGCCTGGCATTCTCGACGCGGGCGCCGAGGCGCTGTCCTGGACGGTCACCCGGACCTCGGGCATTTCGACAGCGCGGGTCACGGTGGTCGCCGCGCCGGACTGTCCACGGCACATTCCCGAGCACCTTCGTCCACATGTCCGGCTCGACACGGACAACCGAACCGCTGCCGCCGACACAGCCGAGCTGCATCTGCGGACGGACAGCTGGTCGGCGGAGATACAACTGCCCGAGAGCGCAGAAACCTTCACAACTCTCACGGTTTTCGTTCCTGGTCTCGGCCCCGCGACCACATATCCCGACGAGTCCGCCATGCGTGCGCGCATCCGCGATTTCGCCCGCAGCCGGCTAACCGGACAGGCGGGTGACCTGTTGGCCGCCGAATCCGCAGCCGCGGAATCCGATGACGACTTCTGATGCGCGCACGGATCGCCGAGCGCGCCCGGACGACAAGGAGCCGATGCGATGGCAGCGACCGGTAGAACATCGGACGGCGACGACGACCAGCTCGCCGCGGGCTACGCGGCCTACCAGCGTGGTGACGTGCTCGGGGCGCTGGAGATCTTCGAGCGCGCCGCGCAGGACGCGCCGCCCCGACTGCGCAGCGCGGCGCTGATCAATGCGGCGAGCATGGCCGACGAGCTGGGTGAACATCGGCGGTCGGTGAGCCTGATGCGGACCGCGCTTGCCGTGCTGCCCGCCGACGCGGCTCATCAACGACCGGCCGCCCTGGTCAATCTCTCGCAGGCCTACCAGCACCTGGGTGAGCTCGATTCCGCCCAGGAAACGCTGGAAGAGGCCCGGTCGCTGCTCGCCGACGGCACCGACCAAGGCCTGTTGCCGGTGGCCTGCCTGCTCTCGCTGACGGCGGTCGCACTGCACCGCCAGCAGTGGGCGCGGGCCCATGAGCTCGCCGCCGAGTCGCTCGACGTGACCCGCCGGTTGGCGCCCGAACTGATCGGTCATCCGTTGATGAATCTGGCGGGCGCGTCGTTCGAGATCGGCCGACGTGAGCTGGCCGTCGACTTCGCGAGGCAGGCGCTGGCCGCGTTCGAGGCGGCGGGCGATGCCGCGGCCGTGGCCGAAACCCAGCAGAACCTGGCCATCATGTTCGTGCGGTCGGGCCGCTACGACGATGCCGAGGAACCGTTGGGGACCAGCCAGGGATTCTTCGAGGGCGCCGAGCTAGAGCATCGCGCGGGTATCGGCGCGAAAACCTACGGCTACCTGGCCGAAAGCAGGGGCGACTTCGACACCGCGCGGGCCCGATATCGGCATGCGCTCGACTGTTTCGACAAGGCCGGTGCGGTGCTCGACGCGGCCGATGTGCGGTTGCGGCTGGCCACCGTCGCCGCCGCCGAGGACGACCTCGCCCTCGCGGAGGAACTGCTCGCGATGTCGTTCGAGGTCTACGCCGAATACGGTCTCGGAATGCACTGCGCCCAGCTCGACTACTGGCACGCCGAATTGCTGCACCGGACGATCGCGGCCGACGCTCATCCCGATCCGGCCACACTGTCGCGCGCGCTCACCCTCGCGGTCCCCGCCGCGCTGGCCATCGATGCGGTCCGCCACACTCTGCCCAACGGGAATCAGCGCGAGCACTGGCACCGCACGGTCGCCGAACCCGCCATGCGCCTGGCCTTTCAGTGCGCGGCCCGCACCGGAGACGGACAATTGGTTGCCGACCTGGTCGACAGCCGTTGCGCGGGAACAGCTCTCGATGTCGGCCCCCTGGCCGAAGCGCCCTCGGCCACTCTCGAATTCGAGCTGCTCGACCCGCCCTCACCCGACGACGCGACCCCAGCCCTTCACCTCGGCACCGCCCTCGCCGACGTAGCCGCAGCAGCAGGAATCCCCGTCGCCCCACCGCCCCGCCTCGCCGATAACGGTCGACTCCTCCTGTCCGACTACATTTCCCACGCCGAACAGCGGTACGGCCGGCTGATCCGCGACGAACGGGTGATCGCCCTGTGACCGCCGCACTCCCGAGCGCAGCGAGTGTGCACTCGGCAACTGCGGCGTCGAAGGCAGCCAGTGTGTACCCGGTGGCCCGTCCTCGAACGCCAGCGAGTGCGTGCGCGCCACGGGTCCGTGTCTGCGGCTGTCGACCCCCGAGAGCAATGAGTGAGTGACCGTGAGCATTGAACAGCCGACCACGCTGATCCGGATGGCCGATGCCGGCGACGTCTACGTTTCCTGGCGGTGGGTCGGCGACACTTCGGCGCGCGGGGTGGCGATGCTGCCGCGCGATGATGTGCGTGCGGTGTTGCGACAGCTGGCCGCCGCTGTGCCTGATCCCAGCCGCCCGGACGAGTTCAGCCGGGTGATGACCGAGGGCGCACTGGTCGATCCCGAGGCGGAAAACGCACTGGCGCAGGCATTGTCGCGGGCACTGCTCCCATACGGGCTGGCAGTGCAACTGTACGAACTGTCGCAGCGGGGCATCCGGCCGCATCTGCGGATTCAGCCGTCGCCTCGGCTCGCCCAGGTTCCGTGGGAGATCATCGCGCCCGATCCGGCGATCCGGCTGCTCGATATCGCCGATGTGAGCCTGCTGGCGCCGGTGTCCGTGGTTCGGGCGCCGGATCGAATGGCGCGGCGCTGGAGCGAGACTCGGGATCTGCCGGTGGTGGCAGTGCTGGATCCACGAGTCCCCGGCTTCCGCGCGGACTCCGAGCTCGGGTCCGTGCTCGGCCGCCCGAGTGCGGATTCCATTGTGGCGCAACATTTCAGTACCTACGGCGACCGCATCGTGCCCACGGTCGCCGATCCGGTGGAACTGTTCCGGCGCACCGATCTGGACCGCGACTGGCTGTCCGACGCACTCCGCGCGGGTGCGAGCCGCCTGATCTACGTCGGGCATGTCACCGCGCCTGCACCGGAGTCCGGGGAAAGCGAGCACGCGCAACTGCACCTGACGTGCACCACCGACACCCGCGGTTTCGCGGCGCCGACCCGCTCACACCGCCCGCTGTCGGCCAAGGACCTGCTGCTCGGCACCTACACCCTCGACCCCGCACCGGTCCCCGGCCGCGACCTGTGGCCGATGCCGAGCCGGGTAGCGCTGATCGCCTGCGAAAGCGGTGGCGACCTGCGCTTCACCGAAGCCCTCGGCCTGACAGCCGCCGCCCTGTCGGCAGGCGCCGAACTCGTCACCGCCACCCGCTGGCCACTCCCCACCGACCACGCCTTCCACACCCTCACAGCGACAACCGGCCACCCACTCCAATCCGCCATCCGAGCCGTCGACACCGCCCACGACTCCCCCACCCCGGTATCGACCCTCCTGAACTGGCAGCGAACCCAACTCGCAGCATGGCAAACCACCCCGACCCCCGAGAACTCCCCGCTCCTCTGGTCGGCTTTCGCCACTGTCACCGATTGACCAGCTTGCCTGGTCGGCGACGCAACCACCGCGACCGCTCAACCGGCGATCCCGACCGCAACCCCGGTCTCGGCCGCGACGGGCAGCCTCGACGGCGATGTCTCGGGTTCAGCCGCCCTCGCGTTCAGCGACATCCTCGAAGACCCGGCTGCGGCCGGCGGCACCACAGCGTGCCGGGGCGGTCAGTGGTCGTCGTAGTGCCCGTCGTGGGGTGCGTGGCGGTGACCGTCGTGGATGTAGTCGACGTGGTCGTTGTGCGGGACGGCGACGTGCCCGCAGCCGGGGCCGTGGACGTGGTCGTGGT
The DNA here is from genome assembly GCF_051843015.1 of Nocardia sp. JW2. NCBI lineage: Bacteria > Bacillati > Actinomycetota > Actinomycetes > Mycobacteriales > Nocardiaceae > Nocardia > Nocardia sp. JW2. Next base: position 84,235 of record NZ_JBPXLK010000010.1, on the reverse strand, counting down.
TGGAGCAGGCGACGTGGGACGAGGGTTCGCACTCGTCGAAGTGGCCCTCGTGTTCGCGGTGTAAGTGCCCGTCGTGGACGTAGTCGACGTGGTCCTGGTGGGGGACGGCGACGTGCCCGCAGGTGGGGCCGTGGACGTGGGTGTGCTGCGGATGTTCGGCGTGCGCGGTGGTCATCTGCTCTCCTCCGGATCGAATCGAGCTTGCAACGCTTCCGACATTAGCAGTTGCGCATGCGTTGCTGCGAGCCCTTCGTGCTGGTCAGAGGACCTGATCGAGGAAGCGGCGCAGACGCGGCGTCTTGGCGTCGTCGAACAGTTCGGCGGGCGCGCCGGTCTCCACGACCTGGCCCTGGTCCATGAACACCACGCTGTCGGAGACGCTGCGCGCGAACCCCATCTCGTGGGTCACCACGATCATCGACATGCCGCCGGCGGCGAGGTCGGCCATGAGCGCGAGCACACCCTTCACCAGCTCGGGGTCGAGCGCAGAGGTTGCCTCGTCGAAGAACATCAGTTCCGGTTTCATGGCGAGGGCGCGGGCGATAGCCACGCGCTGCTGCTGCCCACCCGAGAGCGATCCGGGTCGCGCGTCGGCCTTGTCGGCCAGGCCGACGATCTCGAGCTGCTCCACCGCGAGCGCCCGCGCCTGCTCGGCCGAGAGTCCGCGCAGTTTGCGCGGCCCGAGGGCGATATTGTCGGCGACCGTTTTGTGCGGGAACAGGTTGAACTGCTGGAACACCATGCCGATGCGCTGACGCAAGCGGTCGGGGTTTTCGCGCAGCACCGATTCGCCGTCGAGCAGGATGTCGCCGGAATCGGGCTCGTGCAGGCGGTTGAGCACCCGCAGCAGAGTCGACTTACCGGAACCGGACGGCCCGATGACGGTGGTGGTCCGGCCCGCGTCGACGTGGATGTCGACGCCGCGCAGGATGTGGTTGTTGCCAAGCGTCAGATGCAGGCCGGTACCGGTCAGGGATGCACTCATCGAGCTGTAACTCCTTCGCAAGCGCGGGCGGACGTGGCGGTCATGCGCCCCGGCCTTCCGTGATGACGGCCTGTTCGAGCGGATCGACCGGGGGAACCGGTTTTCCGGTGCGCATCCGGCGGTCGATGTAGTTCACCAGGTGGGTGAGCGGGATGGTCAGCACCAGGTACATCAGACCCGCCGCGACCAGCGGGGACAGGTTGCCGGTCTGGGCGTTGAGGTCGCGGCCGACCGCGAACAGCTCACGCTGGGAGGCGAGCAACCCGAGGAAGTAGATGAGCGAGGAGTCCTTGATGAGGGCGATGAACTGGTTCATCAGCGCGGGCAGCACCCGGCGCACGCCCTGCGGGATCACGACAAGGGTCATCGCCTGGCGGTACCCGAACCCGATCGCACGGGCCGCTTCGAGCTGACCCGGCTCCACCGACTGGATACCCGAGCGGAAGATCTCACCGATGTACGCCGCCGCCAACAGCGCCAACGCCACCGCGCCGAGCCAGTACGGGTTGCCGCCGGTGACATTGCGAACCACCGGGCCGATACCGAGCCCGATCAGCAGGATGATGACCACGGCGGGCAGGCCGCGGAAGATGTCGGTGTACACGCGGGCGGGCCAGCGCAACCAACGGGTGCGCGAGATGCCCATCACCGCGAGCAGCATGCCCAGCACGGTGCCGAGGACACCCGAAACCACGGCCAGGATCAGCGTATTCGGCAGACCCGTCTTGATGAGGTCGGGGATGGCCTTGGTGTAGAGCGACCAGTCGAAGAAGGTGTCCTTCAACTGCTGGATGGTCGATTTCTGCTGTGCCACTTCGGCTTCGCCTGGCTGCTTGCTCGCGGCGATGGCGGCGAAGTCCGGAAGCTCCGGCGCAGGTGCGGCTTTGGAGCCCGGCTTCCAGCCCGGTGGCAGCTCGCGCGGTACCCAGTCGGCGTACAGGCGCGCGTAGGTGCCGTCGGCGATCACCGCGTCCAAGCCCGCGTTGAGGGCGTCGATGAGCGGCTGGTTGTTCTTGGCCACCGCGTAGCCGACGAAGTTGTCGAGGCTGAAGGTGTTCTCCGACACCACGATTCCGTCGCCCGGTTTGATCGCGCCCTCGGCCTGCGCCGACGGGGCGACCCAGGCGTCGACCTGGCCGGATTTGAGGTTCGCGTACGCGGTGTTGTAGTCGGGGAACTTCACCGGGTCCAGGCGCAGCTGGTTCACCACGAATTCGTCCTGCACGGTGCCCTGCACCACGGCGATCCGCGAACCGGCGTTCAGGTCACCGAAACCCTTGATCGCCGAACCCTGCGGCACGACCAGCGAAAAATAGCCGAAGTCGTAGCCGTTGGTGAAGCCGACGAGTTCGCGCCTGGCGTCGGTGGTGGTGATGTTGGACGAGCCGACATCGAAGCGCTTGCCCGCCACCTGGGCGAGCAGCCCGGCGAACTCGGTGCCCGAGAACTCCACCTGTAGGCCGAGTTTCGCGCCGATCTCGCGCAGCAGTTCGTTGTCGAAGCCGGTGAAGGTGCCCTGACCGTTCACGCAGATGCTCGGCGGCGCGTCCGAGAGGGTGCCGACGCTGAGCTTGCCCGGACTCAGCAGGCCGAGTTTGCTGGTGTCGATCGACTCGAGTGGCACCGTGGTCGGGGTCGTGTAGCGGTCGGTGCCCGCCGTCTCGGAGGAAGCGAGGTTGGTCGGCGCCGCGGCCGCCGCGCTCTGGCCGGGAGGTGAGCACAGGTCACCCGTCGACGTCTCGCCACCGGAGCCACCGCATCCGGTCGCGGCCACGCCGACGAGGAGCAACAGCGCGGCAATCCGCGCCCGGGTTCGCACAGCACGCACACCTGCCATGCCGATAGACCCTAATGCCCGCCCGTGTCCCCACTCGCCACCCGCGCCTGGTGTGGTGCATCCGGGCAGGTCAAAGATTTTATGCCAGGCCTTCGAGTAATTCCGGGTTCACTTCGTCGCGCCACTCGATCGCGCGGCGCACCTCGGCGAGGTCGTAGTCGGGACCGGAGACGCCGATGGTGAACAGGCTCACACCCGCCGCGCGCAACTGTTCGGCCTGCGCCCGGCCCTGCCACTGCACCGACCGTTCGATCCGGCTCTCGTCGGTGCCGACGGCGGCCGCGTGCTCGGCCAGGATCTTGTTCTTGTGCGCCAGCGTCTCCACGTCGACGAAGGAATGCCAGATGTCGGCGTACTCGGCGACCAGCCGCAGCGTCTTGCGCTCGCCGCCACCACCGATGAGGATCGGGATATCACGCACCGGTGGCGGGCTGAGCACGCGCAGGCGGGCGGTGAGCCGGGACATGTTGTCCTTCAACAGGTTCAGCCTGCTACCGGCCGTGCCGAATTCGTACCCGTATTCGGTGTAGTCGCGCTGGAACCAGCCCGCACCGATGCCGAGGATCAACCGGCCGCCGCTGATCCGGTCGACCGTGCGCGCCATATCGGCGAGCAGATCGGGATTGCGGTAGCCACCGCCGGTGACCAGCGCACCGAACTCCACCCGCTCGGTCTGCTCGGCCCACGCGCCGAGCATGGTCCAGCATTCGAAATGCGCGCCCGCCGGATCACCGGTGAGCGGATAGAAATGGTCCCAGTTGAAGACGATGTCCACCCCGGCGTCCTCGGCCCGCAACACCGCATCACGAATCAGCCCGTAATCCGGTGCGTGCTGAGGCTGAAGCTGGACTCCGATACGAACTGGACGACTCATACCGTTAGCTCCTCGAGGGCTCGCCGATCTGCTCCGCGATCGAGGCTACTCGGCGTCCGAGATGGTCGCATCGTCGCGCGACACGAGCAGTTGCGAGTCGCGGGCGGCCGCGACAACGAAGAAAGTGGCGCAGAGGCCGGCGATCACGACGGCTGCGTAGGGCACCGAGGTCGCGACCGCTTCGGGGATCGACAGCTTCGGGATCAGGCGGGGGTCGTCATCGAGACCGCTCAGCGCATCCTCGAAAATGCCCACACACATCATGGCTGCCGCGCCCATCAGCAGCAGCAGCCCGACAACGGTGACGACCGTTCCGCTGCGGCGCGGCAACAATGCCAGGCCGACGAGGTTCACGCAGAGGCCGGGAACGAACATGGCCATCGAGGATCCCACGAGCCCGCGCCACGCCCAGCGGTTAATGTGATGGCGCTCGTACCGAAGCACCCGTACTCGGATCGTCCGGCACGTTCCTGCCGGGATGGGAAGAATGATCTACGCATGGCTACCGTGACTTTCGAAGGCGCCACCCGGCTCTACCCCGGCGCGGGCAAACCCGCTGTCGACGCCCTCGACCTCGAAATCGCCGACGGCGAATTCCTCGTTCTCGTCGGGCCCTCCGGCTGTGGCAAGTCGACCTCGCTGCGCATGCTCGCCGGCCTCGAGGAGGTCAACGGCGGGCGCATCCTGATCGGCGACAACGATGTGACCCACGCCGAACCCAAGGATCGCGACATCGCGATGGTGTTCCAGAACTACGCGCTGTACCCGCACATGTCGGTGGCGGAGAACATGGGTTTCGCGCTGAAGCTGGCCAAGGTGTCCAAGGCCGAACGTGACGAAAGGGTGCGCGCGGCAGCCGAATTGCTCGACCTCACCGAGTACCTGGACCGCAAGCCCAAGGCGCTCTCGGGCGGTCAGCGCCAGCGCGTGGCGATGGGGCGCGCGATCGTGCGGCAGCCGCAGGTGTTCCTGATGGACGAGCCGCTGTCGAACCTCGACGCCAAGCTGCGCGTGCAGACCCGCACTCAGATCGCCCAGCTGCAGCGGCGGCTCGGGACGACGACGGTGTACGTCACCCACGACCAGGTCGAGGCCATGACCATGGGTGACCGCGTCGCCGTGCTCAAGGACGGCCTGCTGCAGCAGTGCGCGTCGCCGCGCGACCTGTACCGCGACCCGGCGAATGTGTTCGTCGCCGGGTTCATGGGCTCGCCGGCGATGAATCTGTTCACGCTGCCGGTCACCGACGGCACCGTCACCATCGGCGGCTACCCGGTGCAGGTGCCGCGCGCGGTGGTCGACGCGGGTGCGGGTTCGGTGGTGCTCGGCATCCGTCCCGAGCATCTCGAGGTCGGCGGTCAGGGGATGCAGATGGAAGTGGACGTGGTGGAGGAACTGGGTTCCGACGCGTACGTCTACGGCCGGGCACTGTCCACCGGTGCCAGCGGCACGTCCGGGGAAACCCTTGTGGCACGGGTGGATTGGCGTAACCCACCGGCCAAGGGCGAGCGGCTTTCGCTCACCACCGATCCGGCGAACCTCTACTTCTTCAGCGCCGAGAACGGTCGGCGGCTGCGCTGATCCGCCGCTCGACGACCTGACAAGCCGACCGCATCATCGGTGCGGTCGGCTGTCCTCAGGCACCGGTGTCGTTCGGCGGGCGACCTGCCTTCTTGCGGGCACGCAGGTACTCCGGGTTGACACGAACGCCGAGCTGTTCGAGTTCGACCGGAGTGCCGGTGGGGGTGGTGAGCCGAGCCCGCACCGGCTCGCCGGTCTCGGTGTCGACGCGCAGCAGTGGCGCCGGGCCCGGCTGGAGGTAGGTGTCGCCCCACTGCCACAGCGCCACGACCACCGGGAGTAGGTCCCTGCCCATCTGGGTGAGGACGTACTCGTGCCGGGTGCGCTTTCCTTCCTCCTGGTAGGGGCGCTTTTCCAGGATTCCCGCCGCGGTGAGTTTGCGGAGTTGGCTCGCGGCCGCCGCGTCGGTGATGCCGACGCGGCGGGCGAAGCCGTCGAAGCGGGTGGTGCCGTAGTAGGCCTCGCGCAGGATGAGGACGGCCGAGCGGGTACCGATGAGCTCCATGGCTCTGGCGATCGAACAGCCTTCGGTCTCCCACCTGCTCAGATCGGCCAAGGGTCCTTCCATCACCGCTGCCATAGCCGACATCATACGCCTCCCTGACTTGAGCAGATGATAGTTAGCGTCTAATCTGGCTATTGTCTGATATAGCCAGAGGGAAGAGGACTCCCATGCGAGACGCGGTCATCGTCGAAGCGGTACGCACCCCCATCGGGCGGGGCAAACCCGACGGCGCACTCCACGACGTCCATCCCGTCGACCTGCTCGCGCACAGCCTGCGCGCGGTGATCGAGCGCAGCGGCATCGACCCGGCACTGGTCGACGACGTGATCGGCGGCATCGTGACCCAGGTCGGCGAGCAGGGCGTGAACATGACCCGGCGGGCCGCACTGGCCGCCGGATACCCCGAGTCGGTGCCGGCGACCACCGTCGACCGGCAGTGCGGAAGCAGCCAGCAGGCCATCCATTTCGCCGCGCAGGGCGTGATCGCGGGCGCGTACGACATCGTCGTCGCGGCGGGCGTCGAGTCCATGGGGCGGGTTCCGATGGGTTCCAGTGCGCTCGGGGCCGCCGACCTGTCCGGGGTCGCCTTCGCGCAGCGGTATCCGGAGGACCTGGTCCCGCAGGGCATCAGCGCCGAGCTGATCGCCGCCAAGTGGGGGCTGAGCCGCACCCAGCTCGACGAGTTCGCGCTGAGCAGCCACGAAAAGGCGGCGCGCGCAACCAAAGACGGGCTCTTCGCCGCCGAACTCGCCCCGCTGAACGGGCTGACCACCGACGAGGGCATCCGCGTCGGCTCCACACTGGAGACGCTGGCGAAGCTGAAGCCCGCCTACTACGACCCGGCCATGGCGGCGCGCTTCCCGCGGATCGGCTGGGAGATCACCGCGGCCTCCGCCAGCCAGGTCAGCGACGGCAGTTCGGCCGTGCTCATCATGTCGGGCGAGCGGGCCGAGCAGCTCGGTCTGCGCCCGCTCGCCCGGCTGCACAGCTTCGCCGTCGCGGGCGACGACCCGTTGCTCATGCTCACCGCGGTGATCCCCGCGACCGAGAAGGTGCTGCGCCGGGCGGGCCTCGACCTGTCCGACATCGACCTGATCGAGATCAACGAGGCGTTCTCTCCCGTCGTCCTGGCCTGGGCGCAGGAAACCGGCGCCGACCTGAGCAAGGTGAATGTCAACGGCGGTGCCATCGCCATCGGCCACCCGCTCGGCGCCTCCGGGGCACGGCTGATGACCACGCTGGTCCATGCCCTACACCAGCGCGGTGCCCGTTACGGGTTGCAGACGATGTGCGAGGCGGGTGGGCTCGCCAACGCGACCATCATCGAAAGATTGTGAGTGCGGTCGGCGGCGGCGTCCACGCGAATGCCGCCGCCGACGGCCGTCCTCGGCTACGGCCGAGACCCGTCACCGGTGCGACGTATCCGACCGCGCCCGTTTCTGTGGCCTGGCCTGCGCTCTGACTTCTACGGTCCGGCGGACAAGTAGGCAGAGCAGGTCACCCTGTCCGATACTGCGCAACGCTTAGGGTGATGGCGTGGACTTCGAGACCTTCGTTTATGCGATTCCGCTGCGTACGCGGTTTCGGGGGATCACCGTGCGCGAGGGGATGTTGATTCGGGGGGAGAACGGGTGGGGGGAGTTCTGCGCGTTCCCCGAGTACGACGATCGGGAGGCGGCGGGGTGGTTGGCTACCGCTGTCGAGCAGGCGACGATCGGGTGGCCCGCGCCAGTGCGGCAGCGGGTACCGGTGAATTGCATCGTGCCTGCCGTAGATCCCGAACGTGCGGCGCGAATCGTCCGTGAATCCGGTTGTGCGACAGCGAAGGTGAAGGTCGCCGATCATCCTGATTCGCTAGCCGAGGACCTGGCGCGGGTGGCGGCGGTGCGGGCGGCGCTCGGGGATTCCGGCGCCGTCCGGGTCGATGCCAATGCGGTGTGGGATGTCGAGACGGCGGTGCGGCGAATTGGGGAAATAGATTCGGCGGCGGGCGGATTGGAGTACGTCGAGCAGCCGTGCCGGAGTATCGAGGAACTCGCGGAGGTACGGGCGCGGGTTTCGGTGCCGATCGCGGCCGACGAGTCGATTCGGCGGGCGGAGGATCCGCTGCGCGTCGCGGTGGCGGGGGCGGCGGATGTGGCGGTGCTCAAATGCACGCCGCTCGGTGGGGTGCGGCGGGCGCTCGCGGTTGCCGAGGCCGCGGGGCTGCCGACGGTCGTCTCGTCGGCACTGGAGACGAGTGTGGGACTGGCAGCCCAGATCGCTCTGGCCGGGACGCTGCCGGATCTCGAATTCGCCTGCGGGCTGGGCACTCTCGCGCTGTTCGAAGGTGATCTGGTCGCGGATTCGCTGCGCCCGGTCGACGGGTGGTTGACGGTGCCGACCAGTGCGCCGGAGCCCGATCCGGCGGCGATGGATCGATACCGACATCCGGATGCCGAGCGGGTGCGGTGGTGGCTGCGACGGTACGAGCGGGTGCGCGCGTTACTCGAGGACACGCCGGCGTCCGGCTCCGTTTCGTAGACGCCGACCACACCGGTACGACCACCGACCGGCGAGCACTCGACCTAATTAGTTGTGCACAACTTAATTGTGCGCTACAGTTACCCACATGACCGACGGACTCACCCTCGACGAGCAGCTGTGCTTCCCGCTCTACGCGGCCTCGCGAGCGATGACGGCGGTCTACCGTCCGAAACTGGAACAACTAGGGCTCACCTACCCGCAATACCTGGTGATGCTGGCGCTGTGGGAACGCGACGGCCGCAGCGTCGGCGAACTCGGCAGGGCGCTCGATCTCGACTCCGGCACCCTGTCACCACTGCTCAAGCGACTGGAAGCGACCGGATTCGTGCAGCGCAGACGCGCGGCCGACGACGAACGCCGCGTCGACATCGTGCTCACCGAGCACGGGCGTTCCGTCCGCGCCCGAGCTTGCGCCATCCCCACGGAAATGGCTCGAGCAGCGGGCCTGACCGGCGACGAAGCCGCCGCCCTTCGCACTCTGCTCCGCAAACTGACCGATTCCCTCATCGAGAAATGAGACTCCCCATGCAGGTTCTCTACACCGCCGAAGCCCTTGCCACCGGCGAAGGCCGCACCGGCTCCGCCCGCACCACCGACGGCAAGCTCGATGTGGTGCTCGCCCCGCCGAAGGAAATGGGCGGCGACGGCGCGGGCACCAACCCCGAGCAGCTGTTCGCGGCCGGTTACGCCGCGTGCTTCCACTCCGCGCTGCGCCTGGTCGGCAAGAAGGCAGGCGCGAATATCGCCGACTCGGCGGTGGGCGCGCAGGTTTCGATCGGCCCGAACGACAAGGGCGGCTTCCAGCTCGCCGTCACCCTCGAGGTCACCCTCCCCCACCTCACCCGCGAGGAAGCACAGCAACTGGCCGACCAGGCACACCAGGTGTGCCCGTACTCCAACGCGACCCGCGGCAATATCGACGTCGACGTCCAGGTGGCCGACGACTGATCGGCAACACCCGCGTCGAATCGAGGTCCCGGTGCTCATGTGCCGGGGCCTCGAGCCTTATCTACAAGCGCCCGTTGAGAATTCATTAGTCCCCTTCCCGCACGATCAACTCGTAGCCGAGAACAAAGGGGAAACAATGAAAACAGCAATTGCCGCCGCGATGATCGCCGCGTTCAGCGTGATGGGCGTCGGTGCGGCCGCCGCCGCGACACCCGACATCACGCAGTCGAGTTTCGTCGCAGCTCAGGGATCGCTCGGCGGGGGCGGCGGTGGCGGTTCGACCAGCGGTTCCCCCTGCACGGACAGCAAGTCCTGCACCTCGACCGGTCCGCGCGGAAGCGGACAGGGCGGACGCGGCAGCGCCCCGGGCAGCACCGGGGGCCGGTGATCGAGGCTCACCCGAAGCGGACTCCGCAACCGGCGAATGTCGCCCGGATCAGCAGAGCCGCTTCGGGACCGATCACGCCGTCGACCAATTCCGCATAGCGAGTGCAGAATTCGGGTCCGTGCGACACTTCGTCGGGGGTCGGCGCCAAATGATGGGCGAGTTCGTGCAGAACAACCAGTTCGCGCAGCGCCCACGCGGTGGCGCCGGTATGGAGTGGGACGGCCAGCACGGCAGCGTCACGTTCGTAGTGTGCCGCAGCCGTGCCCGCCCGCGCACGGACCCGCACGGAAATCGCCGCCCGATCCCATTGGGCTCGAACCCAATTCAACGCGAGCACCTTGTCGACATAACTCTGCACCGATTCCACCGACGCGAATCGCCGCTCGACCGGCAAGGTCACCTGTGAACCGTAGATATCGACAGTGCGATGCCCGAATTCCTCGGCGCGATCGAAGACACCGCGCACCAACTGCTCGGCGTCGTACACCCGCGCCCGCTGGGTGTCGCGTCGTGGAGCCGGACCGGAGACATCGTCGGGCTCGCGGTTCATCCCGTGAGTTCGCCGCGTGCGGCGGGTAGTTCGGTGGAGGGGCCGAGGCGGGCGTTGCGGCCCGCCCGGTCGCCCGCCTGCCGGGCCGCGGCCGAATGGCCGGTGGAGGTCTGCGGTCCGCGCCAGGTGCCGCGCGCTTCCGAGGTGGCGGTGTAGAAGTCGGTGAGGGCGAGTTCCTTGTCGCGCAGGGCGAGTGCGGTTCCGGTCGACTCGACCGCCGATTCCTCGGCGACCACCTCGGCCTTCACCTCGGCCAGTCGCGCGCCGATCCGCGCCGCGAACGCCATCTGGAAATTCAGTCGCGCCGTCACACCGGCGACCGGGGCCTGCACCTTGCGGCGCACCGTGCGGCCGAACCGCTTCTCGGTGACCACCTTCACCACCGTGGCCTCGCGATACGCACCCGACTTGATGTAGTGATCCGAGGCCCGCACCATCTGCACAAGCAGACTCGCGTACAGCGCCTCACAGGCGTCGATATCGGCGTCGAAACCGTAGGCGTAGACCTGCGTGGAGGTGCGCGCGACATCGCAGCGCACATCGTTGGCCGTGGCGATGGCGACGAACAGCTGCACGTAGGTGCGCAGCCCCTTCCGCCCCGGCTCCCCGATCGGGATGATCCGCTGCACCGGGGTGGACCTGCGCTCGCGCCGCGCCACATGCGAGCGCGCCACCGCCAGATCGATCGACGACTTCGTCGCGAGCCGTTGCGCTGCCGCGAGAAAGGCCTCGGCCTCGTGTTCGTTGTCGGTGGCCTCGGCCTTGCGCAGCAAACCACCGATCCGGGACAGCATCCGGTCCGGCCCCGCCGACGATGCAATGGTCACTCGATCGAGGGTAGGCCACCACACCGACACACTTCAGCACGCATAACCGCACTACCCGCCACCACATCCCGACCTCGAGGAGGGATCGCCGCGCAGCGGCGGTTCGCGGCCGTCCCGACGATCAGGTGCCGTGGCGTAGGCGACGAAGGAGCAAGCCACGGTACCTGATCGTCGGGACCGGCGGGGCCGCGAACACGCGGCGCCCGCGCCGCCACAAATCCTGTATGTTTGCCCCTGCACCGACGCACTGTGCTGCTGCTCACTGTCTCGACCCTGGAGTGTCTGCGATGGCCTTGAAGTTTGTCCCCAGAGCGACGATGGCTGCTGCCTCGATTGCGTTGCTTACCGCATCGTTCGCCAGCGCCTGCTCGAGTGACAACGGCGGCAACGCCCTCGACCAGAACCTGACCGGGCGTGGGCCGATCACCTACGTCGAGGGTAAGGACGTCTCCGAGACCGGCATGGTCAAGCAGCTCATCGACCGCTGGAACGCCGCGCACCCGAACGAGCAGGTGACGTTCAAGGAGCAGTCGGCCGACGCCGACCAGCAGCGCGACGACATGGCCGAGCACTTCCGCTCCAAGCAGGACGGCTACGACGTGGTCGCCCTCGACGTGCCCTACACCGCGGAGTTCGCCGCCAAGGGCTGGATCCAGCCGCTCGAAGGCAGCTTCGCCATCGACACCGCGCCGCTGCTCGCGCCGACCGTTGCCAGCGCCACCTACAACGGCAAGCTGTACGCGGCACCGCGCAACACCAACGGCGGTCTCCTGTACTACCGCAAGGACCTGGTTCCCAACCCGCCGCGCACCTGGTCGGAGATGCTCGGCCAGTGCCAGATCGCGCGCGACAACAACATCGGCTGCTACGCCGGTCAGCTGTTCCCCTACGAGGGCCTGACCGTGAACACCTCCGAGGTCATCAACGCCTACGGCGGTAGCTTCGTCGGCGCCGACGGCAAGACCCCCACCGTGAACAGCCCCGAATCCAAAGAGGGCCTGAAGGTTCTGGTCGACGCCTACCAGCGCGGCGACATCCCCAAAGAGGCCATCAGCTTCAAGGAAGGCGAGAGCGCGAACGCGTTCGAGTCGGGCAAGCTGCTGTTCCTGCGCACCTGGCCGTACCTGTACGGCCAGGCCAACGGCGAGGGCTCGATGGTGAAGGACCGCTTCGGCGTGGCACCGCTGCCCGGCAAGACCGATGTCGGCGCCTCGACCCTCGGCGGCTACAACGTCGCGATCAGCGCGTTCTCCAAGAACAAGGCCACCGCCGCCGACTTCGTTCGCTTCATGGTCAGCGAAGAGGCACAGCAGATCGTCGCCCAGGGCGCCTTCCCGCCGGTGCGTACCTCGCTCTACGACGACCCGGCCCTGATCGCGAAGATGCCGTACCTGCCCGCGCTGAAGGAGTCGATCGCCAACGCGGTGCCGCGACCGGTCTCGCCGTTCTACGAGGCGGTGTCAAAGGCCATCCAGGACAACGCATATGCTGCCCTGAACGGCACGAAGTCCGTCGACGACGCAGTCGCAGGCATGCAAAAGGGCATCGAGACCGCTGGTTCGTAGCGGTACGCGCAGCGGACCCGACCAGACCGTAGGAGAGTAGAAACGGTGTCGGATCCTTCGGGAGCCAAGCAGCGCGGGCTAGCGCTGCAACTGAGGCAATCACGGCGGGCGTGGCTGTTCGTGACGCCGGTGATGGTGGCGCTGGCCGTGGTCATCGGTTATCCGGTGTTCCAGGCGCTGTGGATGTCGTTCCGCAAGGACGCCGGCATCGACCCCGCCACCGGCATGTTCGTCGAGGGCGGCAGCGCGGGTTTCGACAACTACACCCATTGGCTACTGCAGCAATGCAATTCGCTGATGGGTACGGTGTCGTGCCCGACCGGCACACTCGGGTCGCAGTTCTGGGCGGCGGTCGGGGTCACCCTGTTCTTCACAGTGGTCACCGTGACGATCGAGGCGACCCTCGGCCTCGGCATGGCCATCGTGATGGGCAAGACCTTCCGCGGCCGGGCGCTGTTGCGAGCCGCGGTGCTGATCCCGTGGGCCATCCCCACCGCTGTCACCGCGCGGCTGTGGGAGTTCATGTTCCAGTACGACGGCGTGGTGAACCGGGTGCTCGGCACCGAGATCCTGTGGACCTCGGATGTGTGGGCCTCACGGTTCGCGGTGATCGTGGCGGACGTGTGGAAGACCACCCCGTTCATGGCGCTGCTGATCCTGGCCGGGCTGCAGGTGATCCCGAACGACGTGTACGAGGCCGCCAAGGTCGACGGCGCGTCGGCCTGGCAGCGGTTCGTGCACATCACGCTGCCGCTGCTCAAGCCCGCACTGCTGGTCGCGGTGCTGTTCCGCACCATGGACGCGCTGCGCATGTACGACCTGCCCGCGATCATGACCGGCGCGAACCCGGCCACCAGCACCCTGTCGATCCTGGTGGTCGACCAGGTGCGCCAAGGTCCCAACAGCGCGGCCGCCCTGTCGACGATCACCTTCGTGCTGGTGTTCGCGATCGCCTTCCTGCTGGTGAAGGTGTTGGGCGCCAACGCCGTTCGCACGCAGGAAGAGCAGCGGAAGGCGAACTGATGAGCATCTCGATGACCAAAGAGCCCACCGCCGAACGCGAACCTGTTGCGACACAGTCGGTTTCGTGGCGCAAACGGCTCGGAACCGTTCGCCTGTACCTCGGTGTGGCGATCGTGCTCGTATGGGGGCTCGGGCCGTTCTACTGGATGGCCGTTGTCGCGTTCCGCGACCCGGCCCACACCTTCGACAGCACTCCGTGGCCGACCCACGTGACGCTGGAGAACTTCCGCAACGCCTTCGACACCAGCCGCGGCAACGACTTCGGCAAGGCGTTGCTCAACAGCGTGATCATCGGCTCGGTGACGACGGTGGTCGCGTTGTTGCTCGGCGTGCTCGCCGCGTACGCGCTCGCCCGGATGACCTTCGCGGGCAAGTACCTGGTTTCGGGGCTGATCCTTTCGGCGTCGATGTTCCCTGCCGTCGTGCTGGTGACGCCGCTGTTCCAGCTGTTCACCGACCTCGGCTGGATCGGCCAGTACCAGGCGATGATCATCCCGAACATCTCGTTCGTACTGCCGATGACGGTGTACATCCTTGCGTCGTTCTTCGCCGAACTGCCATGGGAGCTCGAAGAAGCCGCGCGCATCGACGGTGCGAGCAAGCTGCAGGCGTTCCGGTTGGTCATGCTGCCGCTTGCGGCGCCCGCGGTGTTCACCACCGCGATCCTGGCGTTCATCGCCTCGGTCAACGAATATCTGCTCGCCCGGTTGCTCTCCGGTGAGCAGACCAAGCCGGTGACGGTCGCCATCGCGAGCTTCTCCGGCAACGACCCGCTGGTCCAACCGTACGCGGCGATCATGGCGGCCGGTGTGATCGTCACCGTGCCGCTGGTGATCATGGTGCTGATCTTCCAGCGCCGCATCATCTCCGGCCTCACCGCGGGCGGCGTGAAGAGCTGACGGGCGTGCTCCTCCCGGGTTGTGCCGGTGCAGGCGGGTAAAGTCGCCTGCACCGACGGGAGGAGATGGTCGTGGCCGGCAGGCGCGGGCGTTCCGACGAGGACGTGCCGTATACGTCGATCGCAGGCTTCCGGGATCCTCTGCGCGAGCAGCAGCCGCGCAAGGGTGCGGCCCGGCGAGCCCAGGCTGCCCGGCTGGCGGGCGACGCCCCGGAACCCCGCCCGCCACGTACCAGGGCGCAGCGGATCCGGCGGCTGGTCTTCGCGCTGTTCGTGATCTTCGTGTGTGTGCCCGCGCTGCTGTTCTTCGCGGTGTACTGGAGCTCGGAGATCCCCGAACCGGGCGAGGTGGCCGTCGAGCAACCGGCGACGGTGCTGGCCGCCGACGGTACGACGGTGCTGGCGAAAATCATTCCGCCGCAAGGCAACCGGATCCCCATCCCGCTGACCGAGGTGCCCATGCACGTGCGGGAGGCGGTGCTCGCGGCCGAGGACCGCACCTTCTACACCAACGCCGGATACTCCACGAGCGGGTTCCTGCGCGCGGCACGGGACAACCTGGCCGGGCACGACAACGCCGGTGGCGGGTCGACGATCACCCAGCAGTACGTGAAGAACGCCTTCCTGAGCTCCGAACGCACCGTCACCCGCAAGATGCGCGAGCTCATCATCGCGGCGAAGATGTCGCGGCAGTGGAGCAAGGACGAGATCCTCGCCGCGTACCTGAACACCATCTACTACGGTCGCGGCGCCTACGGCATCGCGGCGGCGGCCAAGGCGTACTTCGGTAAGCCGGTGCCGGAACTGACTCTGGCCGAAGGCGCGGTGCTGGCCGCGGTGATCCGTTCGCCCTCGGTGCTCGACCCGGAAACCCACTTCGACCAGTTGCGCGCCCGCTGGCAGTACGTGCTCGACGGGATGGTCGAGATGCGCGTACTCGCGCCCGGTGACCGTGACGCGACGGTGTTCCCGCCGATCCTCGCCCTCGACGACGTGGCGACCGAACCCGAGACATCGGGGCCCGAGGGCCACATCCGCACCATGGTGCTGCGGGAACTGCGTGCCGCCGGGCTCACCGATGCCGACATCAATACCGGCGCCCTGCAGATCACCACGACCATCGATCCGGTCGCGCAGGCGGGGGCTGTCGACAGCGTGCGCGCCCGATCCTCTTGGCAGCCACCGGAGTTGCGGGCGGCCGTAGTGTCGATCGACCCGCGAAGCGGTGCGGTGCGCGCCTACTACGGCGGCGAGGACGGCACCGGATTCGACTTCGCCCAGGCGCCGCTGCAAACCGGTTCGGCCTTCAAGGTTTTCGCGCTCGTCGCGGCCCAGATGCAGGGCATCCCGGTGACGCGGGCGATCGACAGTTCACCCATCACCGACCGTGGCACGACCATCACCAACGTGGACGGCGACTCGTGTGGGCGGTGTTCGCTGGCCGAGGCGCTGAAACGCTCCCTCAACACCAGTTTCTACCGGCTCACCATGACGATGGCCGACGGTCCACGCTCGGTGGCACAGGCGGCACATCTCGCGGGCATCCCCGAGCACATTCCGGGGGTCGAGGGCGAGACGCTCACCGAGAACGGCGAGCCGCCGCTCAACGGAATCGTGTTGGGGCAGTATCTGGTTCGACCGATCGATATGGCGTCGGCGTATGCCACGCTCGCCGCGTCGGGGGTGTACCGGCAGCCG
Organism: Nocardia sp. JW2; assembly: GCF_051843015.1. NCBI lineage: Bacteria > Bacillati > Actinomycetota > Actinomycetes > Mycobacteriales > Nocardiaceae > Nocardia > Nocardia sp. JW2. Next base: position 68,030 of record NZ_JBPXLK010000010.1, on the reverse strand, counting down.
TACTTCGTGCAGCGGGTGACCACCGGCAACGGTCAGGTGCTGCTCGATCGTGGTCCGCCGGAAACCCGCAGGGGCAAACAACTTCCGGAGCCGGAGCAGCGCATCAGCCCGGCCATCGCCGACGCGACCACGCGGGCGATGGAGCCGATCGCCAACTACTCCAACGGGCACGGGCTGGCCGGGGGCAGGCCGTCGGCGAGCAAGACGGGGACGACTCAGTTGGGTGAGACCAAAGCAAACAAGGACGCCTGGATGGTCGGATACACACCGTCGCTGTCGACGGCGGTGTGGGTGGGCACCGAGCATCCGCAGCCGCTGCGCGACGGACGCGGCAACCCGATCTGGGGTTCGGGGCTGCCCGCCGACATCTGGAAGCAGACGATGGACACCGCGCTCGCCGGTTCGCCCGTGGAGGAATTCCCGACTCCGCCGCTGGGCGGCAGCGGGTCACTGGTACCTGCTCCGCCGCCCTCGTCCGGTGGCGGCGGTGGCGGTGGCGGTGGTGGCTTCGACATCCTCAACCCACCGAGCGACACACCACGCAATCCGGCGCCGATCATCATCATCCCGCCCGCTCCGAGCCCGAGTACACCCGGCGAATGGTTCCCCGGACTGGGTGGTGAGGCGCCGCGCTAGATCACGGATTGGACAGGCGTGACCACACATCTGCACGAACATGGCAACATCGTTGGCCAGTGCGCATCCGGAGATCGGGCGCCGGCGGAATCCCGGCGCGGAACCTGTCGTATCCATGCGGGAAGATGTGCGCTCGAGCGACGACGAGACTAGACATAGGGGCTACGCAGGTGGATTTCAATGTCGTTGACCGTCCCGAGATGCTGATCGCGGGCACAGTGCTGCGCAGTCCGGCGCTCGCTGTGGAGGGGCCACGACGCGCCAAAGTGGTGGAAGCGTGGCAGCGGCTACGGGCACGACAGGACTTACCCGGACCGTTCGCGACGGGCTATGTCGACTTCGCGCCCGAGATCAACTCCTACCTCACCCATATCGTCGGCTACGAATGCAAAACCCTCGCCGACCTGCGGGTAGGCGATGTGCTCGCGCGGATTCCGGCGGGCCGCTACGCGCGGTTCGTGGCGCACGGTGACGAGATCGGCGACACCATCGTCGCCCTGTGGCGGCAGGTCTGGGACGCCGAGGCCGCGGGCGAGTTCGTACGCGCCTACACCGGCGACTGCGAGCAGTACCCCGACGAACGCACCGTCGAGATCTTCGTTTCCTTGACCGACGACGCGCAGAGCGGGGAATAGCCGATGACCGCCGACTTCGAGATCGTCACCCTGGACAACAGCCTGATCGCCGGACTCACCGTGCCGCTGGCCGGTCGCGAGGTCACCGCCCGCGATCTCGACCTGGTGAACTTCACCTGGGACCGCTACCTGTCCCGCGAGAAGCCGGTCACCCGGGCCGCCGCCTACATCGGCCAGAACGACCACGCCGTAGCCGTCCTCGGCTACGAGGTCGCCGGCCTCGACGACGTGGACGAAGGCGATGTCCTGACCCGCATCCCCGCGGGCCGCTACGCCAAATTCGTCGTCTCCGACAAGCCCTACGACCTGCTGCGCACCGCCTGGGCCCAGGTGATCAAAGCCGAGAACGCCGGAACCATCACCCGCTCCCACACCGCGGAACTGGAGCGCTACACCGGGCCCACCTCGGTCGAGGTGTACGTCTCCCTGGATTGAGTCCCACGAAAAAGGCCGGGCACACCATTGTGTGCCCGGCCTTTTCGTTCAGTGACTAGTCCGCACCGATGATGAACGCCTCGAGCTGAGTGCGCGCGACGTCGTCGGCGATCTGCTCCGGCGGGGACTTCATCAGGTAGGCCGAGGCCGGGATGACGGGTCCACCGATGCCGCGGTCCTTGGCGATCTTGGCCGCGCGGACGGCGTCGATGATGATGCCCGCCGAGTTCGGCGAGTCCCACACCTCGAGTTTGTACTCCAGGTTCAGCGGGGCGTCACCGAAGGCACGGCCCTCGAGGCGGACGTAGGCCCACTTGCGATCGTCGAGCCACTCCACGTAGTCGGAGGGACCGATGTGGACGTTGCGGTCGTGCACCTTGCCCGCCAGCGAACCGGTGAGGTTCGAGGTGACGGCCTGGGTCTTGGAGACCTTCTTCGACTCCAGGCGATCACGCTCGAGCATGTTCTTGAAGTCCATGTTGCCGCCGACGTTGAGCTGGTAGGTGCGGTCGAGCACCACGCCGCGATCCTCGAACAGCTTGGCCATCACGCGGTGGGTGATGGTCGCGCCGACCTGCGACTTGATGTCGTCGCCGACGATCGGCACACCGGCGTCGGTGAACTTCTTCGCCCACACCGGGTCGGAGGCGATGAACACCGGCAGCGCGTTGACGAACGCGACACCCGCGTCGATGGCGCACTGGGCGTAGAACTTGTCGGCCTCTTCGGAGCCGACCGGCAGGTAGGAGACCAGGACGTCGACCTCGGCATCCTTCAGGGCCTTGACCACGTCGACCGCCGGAGCCTCGGACTGCTCGATGGTCTCGGCGTAGTACTTGCCGATGCCGTCGAGGGTCGGGCCACGCAGGACCGTCACGTCGGTGGGCGGCACGTCGGAGATCTTGATGGTGTTGTTCTCGCTGGCGAAGATGGCCTCGGCCAGGTCGAAGCCGACCTTCTTGGCGTCGACGTCGAACGCGGCGACGAACTTCACGTCCTTGACGTGATAGGGACCGAACCGGACGTGCATCAGACCCGGAACGACCGCGTTCTCATCGGCGTCCTTGTAGTACTGCACGCCCTGCACCAGCGACGATGCGCAGTTGCCGACACCGACGATCGCGACGCGTACTTCGCCGGATCCAACCTTGTTGACATCACTCATGGCCGCTCTTTCCCTCTTTCTGTGGTGCCGCCTTCGTCGATTGCTCCGCCGCAATCAACTCGTTGAGCCAGCGCACTTCGCGCTCGCTTGATTCCAATCCGAGCTGGTGGAGCTGGCGGGTGTAGCGATCCAGCGAGCCACTGGCCTTCTTGATCGCTTCCCGCAGACCCTCTCGGCGCTCCTCGACCTGGCGTCGCCTGCCCTCCAGGATCCGCATCCTCGCCTCGGCGGGGGTGCGGCTGAAAAAGGCCAGATGAACACCGAAGCCGTCATCGGTGTAGTTCTGCGGACCGGTATCGGCGAGGAGTTCTTTGAACCGTTCCCGCCCGACCGGCGTGAGCCGGTAGACGCGGCGCGCACGGCGCGCGGTCGCGCCCTCCGGTATCTCCTCGGCGATCAACCCGTCGGCCTGCATCCGGCGCAGCGTCGGGTAGAGCGAACCGTAGGAGAAGGCCCGGAACGCCCCGAGCAGGCCCGTCAACCGCTTGCGCAGCTCGTAACCGTGCATGGGCGCGTCGAGGAGCAGGCCGAGAATCGCCAACTCGAGCATGCCGACCTCACTCCCTGACTATGACGGCCTGACAGGCCGAACGGACCTAACCGATGGATGCGACTTCCCACTATATCGGAGCGATACATCAGGGCGTAGTCGTATCCGTCACATGAGTGGGGGACCGACCGTCGGGACCGAGCGATTCGGCAGGTCAGGAGTCTGCCGGGTACACCGCGATAGGTTCGCCGCTGAGCCGGATCTTCAGATACCCGCTCTGTTCCGCCTCGTTCTTGACGTAGATGCTGATCTCGGGTTCGGCATCCTTGCCGCCGGCCGGTGGGAACCGGACGAGCACGTGCGACACCCAACCACCGGGCACGCGGGTGGTCTGCGGGGCGCCTGACATCAGGCGCGCGTACTTCGCCAGGTCGACCGTGGCCAGGTCGAACGAGCGGGTGCCCGGCGGTCGCGAACCGGGTGAACCCCACCGGTCGAAATCGCCGCGATATTGCAGCTCGTCCTGCTTGCCCGGCTTCCCGGAATCGCGCTCGACCAGCGCGTACTCCGGATAGAGCGTCAACTCGTCGGCGAGCGCGCTTCCGTATTCGGCGCGGTAGTCGGCGAGGAAATGGGCGAAGCCGTTGCCGGTGGTGAGATCGGGCAGCGGCGGCGCGAGGACGGTGCTGCGCCCGAGCAGACCGGCACCCGCGCCGACCAGGCCCGCGAGGACCACCGCGCCCACCGGGATCCACCAGCGGCGCGGGGCGCGGGGGACACCGCGCGCGACCGGGGTGGCGGCCAGCCCGTCGGGGATCTGCAGGTCGTCGACCAGGCGGTCGAGGTCGCCGAAGGTCTCGGCGCGCATGGCGGTGGCGGTGCGCTTGCCGTGCTCGGCCTCGGTGAGCTGGCCGTCGGCCAGGGCGGCGTCGAGCAGGGCGCACACGTCCGCGCGGTCGGCGTCGCGGGCCCGCAGGTCCTTCGCCGGGGAGGTGGTCTTCATGGCGTCATCTTTCGTACGGGTAGGTCTTCAGCACTTCGCCCGAGAGCGCGAGGACGAGATGCGCGGACTGGGAGACCTCGTTGCGCACGTAGACGGTGATCGAGGGACGGCCGACCCAGGTGTCGTTGGCGATCCGGTAGTGGGAGACCACGCCGCCGGGTACACCGAGGGTGGTGGCGGCGGTGTTCAGCACCGCGGCGAGGGCGTCGGTGTTCACCTGGGTCAGGTCGATGTCGACCGCCTGGCGGTCACGGGTGGTGACCTGCGAATTCGAGCGTTCGAATCCGCCGCGATAGTTGTAGGTCACGGTCCAGTCGCCGTTGTCGGGTGCGCGGCGGACCGCTGAGGCGTGCTCATCGTGCAGCACTGCCTCGTCGACGACGGCGTCGCCGAACTTGGTGCGGTAGTCGTCGCGGAACTGTACGAATCCGGCGATGGTGTTGAGGTTCGGGGTGGGGATCACCAGGGGCGGGGCCGCGTCGTAGTCGACCGACGCGGCGGTTTCCTTCGCCGCCGGCTCGTCGGCCCGGATCGTCCAGGCGAAGCCGCCGACCGCCGCGAGCACGACGGCCGCGATCGTCACGATGCGGAAGGTGTTGCGCGCCTTGGGTTTCACCGGTGGCGCCGGGCGCTGCTGCAGCTCGGCGACGAGGGTGGCCAGCTCACCGAGCGTGCGCGCTTCGGCGGCCAGCTCGGTCATCGCCGTGTGCTCCTCGGCATCGAGCTGACCGTCGGCGCGGGCGGTGTCGAGGGCGGCGATCGTGCGTGCCCGGTCGTCGTCGCGCGCCTTGGTCCTGGCCGGGTACTCGCCGGAATGCTTGCGGCCGAAGCGCTTCCGTTCGGTGGTCGGGCCGAACACCGCGGGCGACTGCAGATCGCCGGTCAGTCCACGCAATTCACCGAGTGTGCGGGCCGAACCGGCCCGTTTCACCCGGTCGTGGTACTCCTGTGCACCGAGCTGGCCCTCCGCGTAGGCCGCGTCAAGCACGGTCGACACCTCGGCGCGATCGATATCACGCGCCCTTGTCCGGGGATCGGCGACGGAGCGCGCCTGTGGAGAATCTGCCATCTACTTGCCATGCCTCACCTGCGAAAAGACCCGGAAAGTACCCGGTATCGGGAGTCTAAGGCCGTCGGGGGCAACAAGCGGTGGCACCGGCGGTGGAAATCAATCCCGGCTACTCTGGTGATCGTGCGAATTCAGCGGCAGGTGGTGGACTATGCGCTCCGGCGCAGGTCGCTGCTCGCCGATGTCTACGCGGGGCGGGTCGGCGTCGCCGAGGTGTGCGATGCCAATCCCTACCTGCTGCGGGCCGCGAAGTTCCACGGTCGCGGCAGCGAGGTGACCTGCCCGATCTGCCGGAAAGAGCAGCTGACGTTGGTGTCGTGGGTGTTCGGCGACGGGCTCGGCCAGGCGGCCGGGTCGGCGCGCACACCCGACGAGTTGACGCGGATGGCAGAGTCGAACGAGGAATTCTCGGTGCATGTCGTCGAGGTGTGCCGCTCGTGCAGCTGGAACCACCTGGTGCAGTCGTACGTGCTCGGGTCGGCGCCCGCGCCCGCCCGTCGCCGGGCGGGACCGAGAGCGGGACGTCGCTCTGCGGCCGAATGACAGCGGCCGCGTGACGCGCCGCAGTTCGGGGTGCAAAATATCCGCGCCGGTCCTCCGGCGCGGATGTTGTGTGCCGGTCGAACCTTACGAGTTATGGAGATCTGGTCAGTGAGTTCGCCCTACGAGCCCTCCCCCTACGGTGACGATCCGCGCGGCGGCCGCCCGTCGCGGGGTGCACAACCAGGTCCGCAGTCCGGTGATCGTCCTGTCGGGCCGCCGCGTCGGCCGACGCCGCCCGCCGGACCGCCGCGCCCACAGGGTGGACCGGGTGGGCGTCCGCCCGCACCGACCGGACGTGGGCCCGCGCCGGGTGCACGTGGTCCGCAGCCGCAGAACCGTCAGCCCGCCCCGCCGCCGGGTGGGCTGCCGCCGCGTCGGCCCGGTCAGCCGCCGCAGCGACCCGGTGCGCCGCAGGACCGTCCCGGTGCGCCGCAGGGCAGGCCCGCCCCGGGTCGCCCGGCCGCGCCCGCCGCAGGGGCGGCCGGCGCCACTCAGAAACTTCCCCGTCCCGGTGTCGACGAGTCGACGGTGCGGGCGAGTCATCCGCCGCGGACCGTGCGCGAGGAGGCGGGTCGTCCCCGCACCGGTGGCACGCCCGTCGCCGCGCGACCCGGCGCGGGTCGTCGTCCGGGCGGACCGACCACGGGTGAACGCCGCGCCACCGGAACCGGCGGCACACCCCCGCCGGTCGGGCCACGCAATCGCCGCGATGGTGGCGGGGGCGACGACGGCTCGGGTAGGGATGGTTCGGTGACCAAGAAATCGCCGTGGCGTGCCGTGCGCCGGACAATGTATGTCCTGATGGCCTTGGCCATCGTCGTGCCGAGTGCCGTTTTCCTCGTCGCCTACACCGCCGTCTCTGTGCCCAAGCCGGAGGATCTGGAGACCAATCAGGTCGCCATGATCTACGCCTCCGACGGCACGAGCGTGATCAGCAAGGTGGTTCCGCCGCAGGGCAACCGCACCGAGGTCTCCATCGACCAGATCCCGCCGCATGTGCGCAATGCCGTGATCGCCGCCGAGGACCGCGACTTCTACACCAACCCGGGCTTCTCGGTGTCGGGCTTCGCCCGTGCCGCCCGCGACAACATCCTCGGCAAGGAAAGCGCCGGTGGTGGTTCGACCATCACCCAGCAGTACGTGAAGAACGCGCTGGTCGGTGACGAGCGCTCGATGACCCGAAAGATGCACGAGCTGGTGATCTCGGCCAAGATGGCCCGCCAGTGGAGCAAGGAGGAAATCCTTGCCGCCTACCTGAACACCATCTACTTCGGTCGTGGCGCGTACGGCATCGACGCCGCCGCCAAGGCCTACTTCGGCAAGCCGGTGCAGGAGCTGTCCGTGTCCGAGGGCGCCGTCCTCGCCGCGACCATCCAGCTGCCCTCGCTGCTGGACCCGGAGAAGAACCCCACCGGTGCGAAGTCGCGCTGGAACTACGTGCTCGACGGCATGGTCTCGGGCGGCAACCTCGCCGCGGCCGAACGTCAGTCGATGCAGTACCCGGCCGTGGTGCCCGCCGCCTCGCTCGGCGAGAACAGCCTGGACTCCGGCCCCGAGGGGCACGTGAAGAACCGGGTGCTCGAGGAGCTGTCGGCCGCGGGGATCAGCGAGCAGCAGCTCAACACCGAGGGCCTGCAGATCACCACGACCATCGACCCGAAGGCGCAGGAAGCCGCGGTGAACGCCGCGCGCAACAAGCTCGACGGCGAACCCGAGAACCTGCGCACCGCGGTGGTGTCCATCGACCCGCGCACCGGTGCCGTTCGCGCCTACTACGGCGGTGAGGACGGCCAGGGCTACGACTTCGCCAACGCGGGTCTGCCGACCGGTTCGTCGTTCAAGGTGATCGGTCTCGCCGCCAACCTCGAGCAGGGCATTCCGCTGTCGCAGATGTACGACAGCTCGCCGCTCAAGGTCAACGGCATCGAGATCAACAACGTCGAAGGCCAGTCGTGCGGTATGTGCACGATCGCCGAGTCGCTGAAGCGTTCGCTGAACACCAGCTTCTACCGGATGCAGCTCGACATGCAGAACGGTCCGCAGAAGATCGCCGACATGGGTCACAAGCTCGGCATCGCCAAGGAACTGCCGGGCGTTGGCCCCACGCTCACCGAACCCGACGGCGCCGGCCCCAACAACGGCATCATCCTCGGCCAGTACCAGTCGCGTCCGCTCGACATGGCCTCGGCCTACGCCACGCTGGCCGCCTCCGGCATGTACCACGCACCGCACTTCGTGCAGCGCGTCGTCACCGCCGACGGGCAGGTGCTGCTCGATCGCGGCGAACCGGCTGGTGAGCAGCGGGTGAGCGCGGCCGTCGCCGACAATGTCACCGCGGCGATGAAGCCGATCGCGGCCTACTCCAACAACCACAACCTGGCCGGTGGCCGGGAATCGGCCGCCAAGACCGGTACCCACCAGCTCGGCGACACCGGCAACAACCGCGACGCCTGGATGGTCGGCTACACGCCGTCGCTGTCGACCGCGGTGTGGGTCGGTACCGAACAGGGTGACCCGCTGAAGAACTACGGCGGTTCGCACATCTACGGTTCCGGCCTACCGTCCGACATCTGGAAGGCCACGATGGACGGCGCCCTGGCGGGCACCCCCACCGAGACGTTCCCCAAGCCCGCCGCGATCAAGGGCCAGGCCGGTGTGCCGGAATGGTCGGCGCCCTACACGGCGCCGGAGACCACCGCGCCGACCATCGCGCCGCCGGTGATCGTGCCGTCGCAAGTGGAGATCCTGCCCGGTATCCGCATCCCCGTGCCCGGTGTGCAGCAGCCCGCCGTGCAGGCGCCGCAGCAGGCCGAGCCGACCACCGGCCCGCTGCCCGGTCAGCCGACCGCGACGCCGGGTGAGTCGCCCGGCAACGGCAACGGCAACGGCAGGCCTGGTGGTGGCGGCAACGACGACGAGGAGAGCGGCGGCGCGGGAGCCACACCGACGCGTTCCCGATAGCCACCGGTAGCCTCGGATGTCGTGACCGATCAGCAACTCGCGGACCAGCCGGCGCCGAACGACACCTGGCCCGGCCGCGAGCCGCGGTACGTGTCGCCCGCGCCACTGGCACCGGACCTGCGTTCGATCGACGGGCGAGACCGCCCGAGCCGCAACGATTCCCTCACCTCGCAACTGTCGACGGTGATCGGCGGCCCGGTCGGCGCGCACGCGCTGATCGGGCGGGTCCGGTTCTGGACGCCGCTGCGGGTGCTGTTCGCCTTCACCGTCGTCTTCCTCGCGCTCGGTTGGGCGACGAAGGCGGGCTGCATCCAGCAGACCGACGACGGCGCGGGCGGGCTGATGCTCGACTGGAACAACGGCCGCCAATACGTGGCCATGTGCTACTCCGACACGGTGCCGCTCTACGGCGCCGAGCGGCTCAACGAGGGCGCGTTCCCGTACAAGAAGTACTGGCTCGAGTCGACGCCCGACGGTGGCACCGAGGTCAGATACATGGAGTACCCGGTGCTTTCGGGGCTCTACCAGTACGCGGCCATGCAGATCGGCAATGTGTGGGATCACCTGCCGCTGCCCGGTGCGCTGTCGGTTGTCGTGTACTTCAATGTGGTCGCGCTCGGGTTGGCCGTGGGGTGGTTGATCACGGTGTGGGCGTCGTCGCGACTAGCCGGGCGCCGGGTGTGGGATGCCGCGTTGATCGCGGTGTCGCCACTGGTGATCGTGCACATCTTCACCAATTTCGACGCCCTCGCAACGGCTTTCGCGGCCACCGGGCTGCTGGCGTGGGCGCGGCGGCGGCCGGTGCTCGCCGGGGTGCTGCTCGGTCTGGGCGGTGCGGCGAAGTTGTATCCGCTGCTGTTGCTCGGACCGATCATCGTGCTGTGTCTGCGCACCGATCCGATGCAACGTCTGCCCGCCGCCCAGGCCGGTCTGCGATTACGCGATATCGACAGTCTCGCAGCGGCCCTGGCCTGGCTGCGTGCGACGCCGACGCGGACACAGGTTTTCGCGCAGCGTCCGCTCGGTTCGGCCACGCTCGCCGTGGCGGCGGCCCTCGGTACGTGGGGTGCGGTGAACCTGCCGATCGCGGTGCTGTTCCCGAACGGGTGGCGAGAGTTCTTCCGCCTCAACACGACCCGTCATGCCGACCCCGATTCGATCTACAACGTGATCTCCTCGTTCACCGGCTGGGAGGGCTTCGACGGTCCGCTGGCGCACGGTGAGCCCCCGACCATCCTGAACACGGTCTCGCTCCTGTTGTTCGTCCTGGCCTGCGCGGGCATCGCCTACCTGGCACTCACCGCCAACCGCCGCCCCCGCCTAGCCCAGCTGTGCTTCCTGGTGGTCGCCGCGTTCCTGCTCACCAACAAGGTGTGGAGCCCGCAGTACTCCCTGTGGTTGGTACCTCTCGCCGTCCTGGCCCTTCCCCACCGCCGAATCCTGTTGGCCTGGATGACAGTCGACGCCCTGGTCTGGGTGCCACGCATGTTCTACTACCTCGGCGAAGACAACAAGGGCCTGCCCGAACAGTGGTTCACCAGCACGGTTGTACTGCGTGACCTGGCCGTCGTCGGCCTGTGCGCCATGATCATCTACCAAATCCTGCGCCCCGAAGCCGACCTGGTCCGCCGCGACCACGTAGACGACCCCGCCGGCGGCATCCTCGACCGCGCCCCGGACCCCCTCCTCCCCTGGCTCCCCCACTTCCTCCAGCCACGGAGGAGTTGGACCGACGCCGCCCCGCCATACGCCGCCCCTGTAGACGCGGAACCACCCCGCGTCGTCTGAGCAGTCCTACATCCGTAGGCAGCGGGTGTGCCCAGTCGGTTATAACCAGGCACCCCGCACCGTTGCGATCAGAACTTCCAGTTCATAACCTGACGCGGTGTAACCGTACTCAGGAACCGCACGTGGTCGACCGCATTCACAATCTGCACTCCGCGAGGGGTGAACGAACCGCCCAGCCCGACAGCAGGAACACATCCGTACATAGTTGAGGCATCGAGATCGCCCAGCCGAGTACGTACGCGACGGAACATCGGCTTGCCGTCGTCCCCACTTTCATCCAGTCGGTCCACGATCACCGCATTCGTGTTGAGGGCGACCAATATTTGCAGCTGGATATCTAGTTCATCCACCATGTCGTGGCTTTGGTCAACTGGCACGATGAATCCATTCCTTGGTTCGATAGTCAGACTACGGCCGGTCCGCTTCCCCCACATTGTCATTCTCCCGAAGGCCGTTCGCGTAAAGGGAACCCACTCATCGTAGAATGGCAAATCCAGACCGAACAGCCATTCATCGACCACGGGCAGCCATTCGTCCGGGTTACACAGCCACAACAGACCATCCGCGTAACCGGAGAACCCGACACTACGCCACACGTCGATTAGCAATGAAGGAACAGCGCCCACATATTTGTCAATCGTCGATGCCGGAGCAGGGACCGAAGAGAACTGAATCCCCAGTTTCGAAACCACACGGTCTACGCCTACCTCGATCACGGATTCAACCTCCATTCTACGTTCATCAATTCGTGCCCCTTTCCACGTGCAACCAAATCTTCCGCATACGCCCGTATCGCATCACGCTTCACCCCCGGCCACTGAGCTCCGATTGACGAGTTTACCCCGAGGTCACCGAGCTTGGGTAGACCATTGGAGTCCACGCGAATAACATCGGCACCCCCCGCAACAATATCGGGTTCATGCAGCGCCGCCATTCCTTTCATTCGATCATCCACAATCTTCTTTGCGTACTCTTCGGGACTCAATCCGTTCAAAGCTTCAGGATTTAGAATCTCAAGCCTCTGAGCGTTCTTGGTTTCCATATCCAGGGCGAGTTGTTTGTAAAGTTTTCGCGCATTCTTCTGCGCATTACCCGCGCGATGTACAGTATTTAGGTTCTGCAGCACTTCAGCAGCCGTAAGGCTATTCAACCCCGCTATCTGCCCCGTCAACTGATCAACCATCTCCAACGGCTTAGCACGAACGGTCGGGCTAATACCGTAGTGGAAGTCTAGTAGCAGCGGTGGTCCGGACGCTCGAGGGCGAAGTTGGCCTGCACTGTCATAAAGCGGTGCAGGCGGCCGGCTCTGCCGGGCCACCAAGCCTGGGCGTAGCGGTGACGAGGGCACTCGGGACGAAACCGAGGACGCCGACATGGCGAACGTAGCTTCGCCGTTGGTAGCGGCGACTCGTGCTGGGCTGAAGTCGAGTTGGTTCAGGCGGTGCCCGAAAGCCCAGATCCGGTCAGAAAATCGGATGGCCTCCGCTCTTAGCTCATCGAATCGGCCAGGGTTGAGAAAAGGCGAGAAGGGCGAATATGCAGGGGCCGCCGGGGTAGCCCCTATGGGCGCAGGTGCAGAATCACTGCCCTCGCGAACCGGAAGCCGTGTCGACTGTTGTTCTGCCGGTACCGGGCGGTCCGACAGCACTGTAGGACCGCCCGACGCCCGTGGAGCTGTCGCGGCTAGCGGATCATCCACGCGAGGCGCCGGTGCAGGGCCGGTTTTTCTCGGCGGCTCCGCAGCGGCAGGTCGCTGGCGATAGTTGTCGACGGCATCCGCGAGTTGACGCTCCTGCGTAGCTCGCCCGATTCGCGCCGCGTCCACGGCATTGTCGGCCGCGGCCATGGCCTCCCACATCGCGGGCGCGACCCTGCGCAGACCGGCCTTGGCTGCAGCGCCGGTGAGCGTTCCGAGACCCGGCACCATGGATGCCGTGTTTATGCCGAGTTCAGCGGCTGCCCAAGCTATTTCGGCTCCACTGTGGTCACCTCGGTCGTGCGCCGCCTCCCAGAGGACGACGGCCGGGCCGACGGTGGACGCAACGAGGAAGCTACTGATTCCTTGCTTCAGATCATTGGCAGTGAGGGCGGTGCGGCTCGCTTCCAGGGCCTGTTGACGCAGCTCGGCCGGGCTGTACATCGCTGGACGTCTATTGTCTGCTGTGCTGTACGGACTCTCGGCGATCGGAATCTTCTGCCGCTCATCGACCCACGTAGCGATCACCGGGTCGAACCATGGGATCCCAGCATGGTTGAGTCGCTGTATGGCGGCGAAGCGTTCCTCGATCTCCGCCTGGTCGCGGGGAGTGTGTTGCGCCCAAACCAGGTCATTGAATTGCTCCCCGGGGGTGTACATCGCCGCCGTCAGCCGCGCCTGCGCAGCTGCGTAGTCAGGTGGTTGGCCTGGGCCCGCCCATACGACAGGACCGGCGCCGAATACCCGAAGATCCTCTTCGAGCTGCTGGCTCGAATAGCTGCTGTTGGTTCGGAATATCGTTTGCGGATTCGTGATCGATGGTGGGACAACACCAGGCTCGGCCAGTCGAACAGGCACGGTGCATTCGACAGTTACCTCGGTGGTCGGTGCATCGGTGATCGTCGTTTTGGTTATCGGCGTTACCCCAGGGACGCTGACGGTCGTCTCGGTGACGGTAACGCCATTGGACGTGGCCGACTCCTGTGTCAGGGAGGCCCCGTCGCCTAGCATCAGGCCCACGACCAGGGGCATCTCCGAGTCCGGATCGACGGCAGGAAAGCTCAGTACGGCTGGAGGGGTCTGGGCACCGGGAAGGATCCCGAGCTCCTGGAGCGGCAGCGTCGTGGGCGGTTGCGTCGAAGTAGCAGGTTCGGATGGCTTCGGCGGCGCTGCAGTAGGTGCGGGCGGCGCCGCAGATTGTCCCGGCTGCGCATCGGGCGACGGGTTACCAGTTCCTGGTGTCCGCTCCTCCCGCTTTTCGGAGAGCTTCTCCTTCGCATTCGGGTCCATCTTGCCGTCGGCTTCCAACTGCACGGGAAGATCGAAGGGGGCGTTGACAGGATCCGCGAGCGCAGGCGATTGTCGCGCGTCATCGACCATCCGGCGGCTGTTCCACAGCCGCTCTAGACTTCTCGCCGCTTCGTGTGGAGATGCGACTGAGACGTCGATAATTCTTGGCCCAGAGGGCTTTACGCTTGGTTTGTTATCCGATGCAGGGGTCAACGAGTCCCGCCAAGCGATGCCGCGATTTGCCCAGTCAGGCGTCCTCATCGTGGCTCCTGCTCGGCACGGCGACGTCGATATCGTTGCCGCGGTGGCTGACAGGTAGAAGTGGTGGCGAAGTGCTCCGTTTCGGGCACGAGTTCCTCCTGGATGCGAGCACGAAAAAGCCCCGGCTGACCAAGCCGGGGCTTCATACGTGATTTGGCGATTCGAGAGACCGATTGGCCTCGTTCACAAGGTTGGTTTGGTGGTTGACGCGCACCGAACTCCGCGAGGCAGCAACGGAATTGGGCAGCGCCCAGCGTCGGAAGGAAATTGCCTGGTCAGGCGGTCACTGCGGGTTCAGGGATTAGAGCCTGTGCCAACGACAGATGAATGCGTGCAATCGCGAGAAGTGTTGGCATTTCCGCGATTAGGCACACAACGACCCGCTCGGTCAAGTTTCATTCAGCGAGCGAGATACGTCAATACCCCATGAGTTCGCGCAGGTCAAAGGCGCTTTGCTTACGCCGTGCGGACATGCGGCGAGTAGAGGCTATTGCGGCGTAAGCAGCTGGCGCTCACGCCGATCGACCCTCGATTCGAGCGGATTATGCGGCGCTACATCCGCAGGTAGCGGGCCTGGAGTTCGGGTTCGAGGGGGAGCATGTCGAGGTCTAGTTCCCAGGCGTTGCCGGTCCAGGGGTCGAAGAGGGGGGTGCCGGGGAGGGTGGGGAGGTGGCGGCAGGATTGGGAGAGGAGGGTGGCGGGGGCGTCGGCCGCGTCGGGGGTGGCGGTGCCGACGATGACGAGGGAGAGGCCGATGAGGTCGCCGCGGACCATGAGCTGGCCGAGGCGGACTACGTCGGTGGCTTGGTAGCCGTGGGGGAAGTCGGCCGCTACCAGGATGCGGTGTTCTTTCGGGGGCGCCACTTCGCCTGCGTGATAGGCGATTTCGGCCAGTTCGGCGGCGTTGGCCAATTCGGCCAGGCGCGGGGAGATGTCGAGGTGGTCGGCGATCACCGGGCCCGCGAGCAGCGGGGACAGGGGTGTGGCGAGGCCGCGTAGGCCACCGGTGAGGTCGATCAGGTCGATGCGGGTCGGCCGGTCGGGGATGGCGGCGACGAGGCGGGCCAGCAGGGCGCCGACCACGCGGGAGGCGGCCGCGCTGGACTCCGTGTCGACCCACAGCGGCCGATTCAGCGGCACCGGAACGCAATACGGGACGCGCAGGTCGCCGCGGTCGGGTGCGTAGAGCTCGCCGAGGCGGATGCCATCGCTGGCGGCGGCGCGGGTGGTCCAGGCGGGCGCCAGCCAGGAGGCCAGCGCCGCGGGCATCACAGCGTCGGCTTCGGCGATCTCGCGGGCGAGCATGTCGCTGTCGCGGCGGTGGTCGGCATCGGCGCGGCCGACCAGCTCGTCGTGACGGCGTTGCGCGGCCTGACGGGCGGCGTCGGCGGCGGGGGTGTTGCGGGTGGCGGGATTCGACACCGCTTCCGACAGTTCCTGATCCAAGCGTTTGGCGGCGTAGTCGCGCGCCGAGACGAGGGCAGCTGCCGAACGCGCGGCGTCTTCGAAAATCATCCACATGCGCTGCAGGCCGTGGTCGACCTCGAGCGGGATGCCGGGTGCGGGTGCGGGTTGGGTGTGCGATTCGGTCGGCGCAACCGCGGGCCCCGAACCCGGGCCCGCCGACGCAGCTGCCCCATAGCCGGGTGCAACGGGGGCCGATCCGCCATGTGCGCCGCCACCATGCCCAACGCCGCCGGATACGCCGCCCTGAGCACCGCCATACGCGGCACCGCCCGGCACACCGCCACCATGCGAAGCGCCGCCCGGCAAGCCACCGCCGTGCGCAGCGCCGCCCTGGGCACCGCCGCCGGGCATGTCGGCCTGGAAACCACCACCATGCGCAGCAGCGCCGGGAACACCACCCTGGCTGCCACCGCTATGCGCGGCACCGCCGGGGTTACCGCCCTGGCCGGTGCCTCCGAAAGATGCACCCGGCGCGAATCCGTCGGACGTCGACTGCGTACCGCCGAATGCGGTGTCCCCGAATTGTGCAGCGCCACCGTTACTTTGACTCGCCACACCATGCGTGCTCAACAGCTGAGCGGCACCCCCGGCGTACCCCTGACCCAGCGCACGCAACTTCCAACCCGAACCTCGGCGGTACACCTCCAGACAGATCAGCGAACTCTCACCCGCCGTCGGCGAGATGACGAATTCCGCTGCGGGAACCCCGTTTTCGGCAAACGACGCAGTCACCGGTCCGAGCACGTGCCCGGCGGCGACGAACAGCAGCACGGCGTGCGCGTCCGAACGCACCTGGGACAGGGTCAGTTCCACCGAACTGCCGCCGAACCGAACACCGGGAGCCGCGGGTCGCGACGCACACACATGATCGTGTTCGTCGCGCACCCGCAGATCCTCGCCGACCACGAGCGCGCCGAGTTCGACGGTGCCCGTGGTCTGCGCGGTGAAACGCACGGAGTCGGCGGTCAGTGCGGTGTTCTGCCCTGCCTTCAGGTGAATCACGGTGTCTGCCTTGCTGTGTGGTGCGGAAGGTCAGTCGCGGCCGAGGAAACGGCCGAGCTGCGGGACGGCCTCGCCGGGATGCTTGGCCTGGAAACCCTCGCCGAGCGCCTGCATCTTCCAGTCACCTCCGGCGCGGTACACCTTCGCCATCGCCATCGCGGTGAACGGCATGCCGCCGGCGAGGGTGTAGCGGGCGAGTTCGCCGTTGGTCGTGCCGTCGATCAGACGGCAGAAGGCGTTCTGCACCTGCTCGAAGGTGTGCCCCTTGTAGGAGGTGACGATGAACAGCAGCGTGGAGATGTGGGCGGGGATGCGGGTGAGGTCGACGAGGATCATCTCGTCGTCGCCTTCGCCCTCACCGGTGAGGTTGTCGCCCTGGTGGCGGACCGAGCCGTCCTTGGACGAGAGCTGACCGTAGTAGGCCACGTCGACCAGGTTCTGGTCGGCGAACAGGCACACCGAGGCGTCGAGGTCGATATCGACGGTGCGGTTGCCGAACATGCCACGGGTGCGCACCGGGTCCCAGCCCAGACCCATCTTCACGAAGGTGAGCGCGGCGCCTTCCTTGCGCAGGGTGACCCGCTGCCCCTTCTGCAGGCTGACCGGCCGGTCCTTGCTCAGGCTGATCTCCCCGGTCGGCTGCGGCGGCGCGGCAGGCGAGGCGGCGGGCGGGTAGCCCCCACCGGGCGGCGGCGGGTAACCACCCTGCTGCGGCGGCGGATAGCCACCACCCACGGGGGGCTGCTGCGGCGGTGCGGGCGGCGGGTAACCCCCACCGGGCGGCGCGTAGGCGGGCGCGGGCTGCTGGTAACTCGGCGCCGGGGGCGGCGGTGCGGCCTGCGGCGGTGCGGCCTGCTGCGGTGCGGCGGCGGGCTGGGCGGGCGAATCATCCACCTGCACACCGTGATCGGTGACCAGCGCGGCGAACCCACCGGCGTACCCCTGGCCGACGGCGCGCACCTTCCAGCCACCTTGACGGCGGTACAGCTCCAACGCGATCACGATCGACTCGGCGTCGAGGCCCTCGATGCGGTACGAGTACAGCTGATTGCCCGCGGCGTCGGAGATGATCGCGGTCGGCGGGGCGAAACGACCGAAATTGCTGGTCGCGTCGTCGAGGGTGATGACCGCGCGGATCTGGTCGATCTCGGCGGGCACGGCGGGCAGCGACACCGCGAGCGAGGCGGGCTGCCCGGCCGGACCGGGTCGCAGGTCCACACCCGGACCGCTCGGCTGGTTGTAGAACACGAAATCGGCGTCGGTGCGGACCTTGCCCTGCTCGGTGACGAGCAGCGCGGACAGATCGGCCGGTGCCGTGAGCTGGAGTGAGATCACCACGTCACTGACGGCCAGTGGACCGTTCTGGCCTTTGGCGAGTGTTGCAGACAAGTTAGACCCTTCGCTTGTCGGTGCGGTCTTGTTGTCACTGTACGAGAAACCGGGCCCGGGCGTTCAGCCTCCCGATCGGTTAGGGTGACGTCGCACTCGGATCGGGGCGTCGCACCCGCCTTACAAAGGGGCCAGGAATGGCGCAGTTGTTCGAACAATCTAAAAAAGTGATCGAGGCGCATCTCGCGGGGACCAGTATCCGCGCGATCGCGGGCTCGATGGTTGCCTACGAGGGCAATGTGCAGTTCAAATCGGCCGGCTTCGGCGGCGGCGAGGGCGTGCTCAACGGTCTCAAGCGCCGCGCCACCGGCGAGAAGCTGTCGCTGATGGAGTGCACCGGCAACGGCCGGGTGTTCTTCGCGGTCAACGGTCAGAACGTCACCGTGGTGAACCTGAACAACGACACGTTGCAGGTCGAGTCGCAGCAGTTGCTGGCCTTCGCGGGCAATCTGCGCACCGACGTGCGGTTCGCCGGTGTGGGTGGAATGTCTTCGGGCAGTGGCCTTTTCACCACAACGGTGAGCGGTCAGGGCCAGGTCGCGCTGCTGTCGGCCGGTGGGCCGCTGATCCACCTCGAGGTGTCGCCGCAGTACCCGCTGATCGTGGACCCCGACGCGTTCGTCGCGGCGCGCGGCAATCTCAACCAGTCGTTCGTCACCGACGTCTCCTGGCGCACGATGGTCGGCCAGGACGCGGGCGAGGCGTTCTCGCTGCGGTGGGACGGCCAGGGCGTTGTGCTGATCCAGCCCGCGGAACGGTAAGGGAAGCGACGATGTTCGAGAAGGTCAACAGCAAGGTCGTCAAGGTCGACGTCGCACAGGCGGGCGGGGTGGTCGGGCGCACCGGCGCGATGCTGTTCTACACCGGCCAGGTGCAGTTCTCCCCACATCAGATTCCCGGCGCGGGTGGCGGCATGGGCGGCGGTGGTGGGCTGATGCGCATGGCGGGCGCCATGATGGCGGGCGAACACGAGCGGACCATGCTCGCGCGCGGAAACGGTTCCGTCCATTACGGATTCGCCGGGCTCGAGGTGCACGTGGTGCAGATGCAGCCCGGTGCGGTGCTGCGGGTGGAGGCCTCGCGGCTGCTGGCGAACACCGCCGGGTTGCAGGCCTCGGTGGTCTCGGTGGCCAGTTCAGGCGGTGGTGGCGGTGGCGGCCTGATGGGTGCGCTGCGCGGAGCCGCCGCGGGTGTGGCGACCGGGCAGGGCATGTTCACCACGCAACTGAGCGGTCAGGGTTCGGCGGTGCTGCTGGCGCACGGCGGGTTCCTGGAATTGCCAGTGGGCGGGCCGAATCCGGTGGTCGTCGACCCGCAGGCATTCGTCGCGGCGTACGGAAACGTGCAGACCGAATTGAAGGCGGCGATGAGCTGGCGCGACGCGGTGGGTCGCGGATCGGGCGAGGCGATGCAATTGCATTGCCACGGTCAGGGTGTCGTGTATGTGCAGGCCTCCGAAGAGAAGTTGTGAGTCATGAGCGAAATCCTGTCCCCCATGAATCTCGGTGCCAGCGACAATATTCCGGGTAACAGCTACGCCTATTGCATCGATCTGACCGGGCCGTGGTTCATGCGCAAGGGCGCCATGATCGCCTACTACGGGCAGATCAATTTCCAGCTGCTCACGCACGGTCTGCAGGGCCATCTCACCCAAATGGTGAGCAGCCAGTTCTCGGCACCGCTGTTCGCCGGTGAGTACGTGGTGGCCGAGGGCCACGGCAAGCTCATCATCGGCGACCGCGGCTACGACATCAATTCCTACGATCTCGAGGACGGCAACCTCACGATCCGCGGCGCCAACCTGCTCGCGTTCGAGCCGGGCCTCGCGCTGAAACAGTCGATCGTGCCCGGCTTCCTCACCCTCATCGGCACCGGCAAGTTCCTCGCCTCGTCCAACGGACCGGTGATGTTCGCCGAACCACCGCTGCGGGTGGACCCCGAGGCGCTCGTCGGCTGGGCCGACTGCCCGTCCCCGAGCCACCACTACGACCAGGGCTGGATCACCGGTTTCCTGTCGGCGGGCGCGGCCGCGATGGGCGCCACCTCCGGCGAGGAACGCCAGTTCGACTTCACCGGCACGGGCACCGTCCTCATCCAGTCCTCCGAGAAGGTGATGAGCGACAACGCCCTGGTCCGCACCATCGAAGGTCAGTTGCAGAGCGGGGTGAGCGTGGGCGGCCTGCAACGCATCCAGGCCGTCGTCACCCAGAAACTCGCGGGTCAGCAGCAGTACTAGACCGGATCCGCGACGGGGAGGGCGGCGTGGAACCAGTCGAGAATTTCCGCGCCGGCCAGGATGCCTGCGGTGGTGGTGACGGTGAGGTTGGGGGCGGTGTAGGCGAGTTCTTCGAGTTCGCCGTGGCGGGGGCGGATGGCGGCGTCGGCGGATTCGAGCATTTTCGCGTCGAGGGCGCCGTCGCCCGCGGCGAACAGTCGCGCGCCGTCGGGTAATTCACCGGATTCGGTGAGGCGGCGGCGGACTTCGGCGACGGCGAGGCTTTTGCAGACCGCGTCGGGCATGGTGTAGATCTTGCGGCCCTGCTGGGAGGCCGACCAGCCGTTGGCGCGGCACCAGGTGTCCCATTCGGCGAGGAAGCCCGCCGGGACCGCCTCGGGGCGGACGACCAGGTAGCAGAACAAGTCGTCGGCCTCGCGATACTTGGTGACCCAGGAATCGCTGATCCGCGAACGCAACTCGGCGCCGACCGAAGCCAAGGTCGCGCCGGTCGCGTTGACCTGATCGTCGATGGACAACCGCCACGCCGGGTCGGGAATGCCGTCGACGAGGATATTGCCGCCGTTGCTCGTGATGGCGAAACGCCACGGCGCACCGGGTAATTCGATGCGCTGGAACTGTTCGATGGTGCGGGTGGTGGTCGGGATCACCGGCGCGTTCGCGGCCAGCTCACGTAAACGGGCGATCGCGGTGGTGGTCATGTAGGACAGGGGTTCGCCCTCGTAGTACTCGACGCATTCCTTCTCGACGCTTTCGGCGCCGTGGAAGGCGTTGCGCGAGAAGATCATCGTGCGATCCAGGTCGGTGGCGAACAGGGCGGTCACTGCGATAGCTCCTTGATCAGGCCCATGCAGGAGTAGGCCAGATCCGGCACCACCTCCACCGGGACTTTGCGTGCGGCGGCGAGCAGGCGGATGTGGGCGTGCTCGGGTGCGTCGGCTTCCCGCACCAGCACCCGCCACGGTACGCGACGCAGCAGCACCCGGGTGGTCTCGCCGACGCCGGGCTTCACGTAATTCACTGTGCTGATGCCGTATTCGGCACGCACCTTCTCCACCGACGCCCAGCCCGACCAGTCGGGTGTTCGGTCGGAATCCTGGATCGCGGCGACGGCGGCGGGCACCTTGTCGCGAATGGATTCGAAGGCGGCGGTGACGGTGTCGATCAGTTTGTTCGACACGTCGTCGGCGGCCAGGTCGCGATAGAACTTGGCGCCGTGGAAGTCACGCGGACCGATCAGCTCCTCGTTCAAGACCGTGCGTGAAACCAGACCGGAGACAGTCGAATTCAGGCAGGCCGAGGCGATGAGGAAGTCGTCACGGGTGCCGAAGGTTCGCACACAATTGGCCGGGTCGGCCAACACGACGAGTTCGTCGTCGAACCTGGCGCCGCCCGCCGCGTGATAGGCGTCCAGGGCGGCGGTGAGTTCGTGGGTGATGGCGCCCTTGCCGGTCCAGCCGTCGACGAACACGATGGTGGACGGATCGTGATGGTGGGCAAGGTAATCCAGGGCGACCGAGTCGATGCCGCGGTCGCGGACGATGGATACGGCGTAGTGCGGCGCGTCCAAAGCCGGGCGCCCGATACCGCTGGCCAACCAGCGTCGCATCAGCACACCGATCGGTGTACCGGCGCGGGCCAACGACACGAGCACGATGTTCTCGCCGCGTTCGGCGACGACCAGTTCGGCAACCGTCGCCACGGCCAGGGCGAGCCGCTCGGCACTCTCGGCGAGCACGCGGTCGAACAGTTCGCGGTAGGCGGCGTCGGGCTGGTACTCCACCGGCAGCGATTCGGCGTAATGGGCTTTACCTGCCTGAATGCGCCGTTCCCGTTCGACCACATCGGCTTCCAGGTCGACATCGGACAGGTCCTTGAGCAGCCACGAGACATCCTCGCGCGCGTACGAACCGAATTCCGGGCCGTGCAGCGGAGCAGGGAAGTCGTTCGGCCCGACAGCGAGCTCACCGGTACCACGCGACTCTCCGACCCAGTGATCAGTCACCAGCTCTTCCCGACCCCGGGCATTGCGCGGCGCCCCCTCGTCCGACGCTCGCGCAAGGCGAGAGGCGTGCAGCTCGCGGGGATCGGCGCCCGGGACGACGGCGACCAGAACATCGGCACCCGACGCGGTGAGCACATCGACCAGACCGCCGGGGGCGACGAGTTCAGGCGTGTCGGCGGGCGGGTCGATGACGACCAGCAGGACCGGGTTCTCACCCTCCCACTGAGCGTTGTAGAGGTAGCGCTGGGCGGTCGGGTCGGGTTCGGGGGCGGTGAAGCGGAAACCTCGGCGCAGCGGATAGCCCGGCTCGTCGAGGACGTAAGCCGGTGAGCGGGTGGTGGTTTGGAAGCGGGTAGGGATACCCACGTCGGCCAGCCCGGCGGCCAGGCGCACCGGCAGGTACATGAGTTCCTCGTGGCCGAGCACGATGACCGGCCGACCGGCGAACTCGGCGGCCAAACGTGCGCGCACTTCGTCGACGACAACGTCCAGGGCGTCGTCGAAAGCCGCAGCGTCGGTGCGTAGAACACCGTGCCGACCACCCTCGGGAACAGCGCCCGGCCAAGGCAATTCGATGTGGCTGTACGAACCCGGCCGAACCGATCGGGGATTGAGTCGCGGCTCGGGCAGAGCCGCCACCGCGTCGACGAGTCCGGCGGGTAGGTCGACCAGACCTGTTGCCAGACAAACAGTGTCGATGCGTGCCCCGAGTTCGGCCGCGAACTTCTCGAACTTGTCCCGGTCGGCGGCGGTCCGCAAGTCGACCAGCGAGGCCAGCACGTACTGCGAACGCGGCGCGAATTCGTGCAAGGCGCGCACAGCGTCGATGGCCGTATCACCGGTGGAGATCTCGTCGTCGACAAGCACCAGCGGCAGGTCGTTGGCGAAGATCTCGGCGGGCGCGGGCTGCAACTGGTGGGAGGTGGCGTGCGAGTGCCCCTCCTCGAAACCGGTGAGCGTGGTGGCCCTCGGCTCGCTCCTGCGGGTGGAATGCAGGTAGCAGCCGGCCTCGAGCCGCGCCGCCACACAGTGCCCCAAACCGGTTGCGGTCTCGGCGAATCCGAGAACAACCGCCTCTCGGTCGCCGAGCTTGCCGCGCACCAGGTCGGCCAGGCGGTTACCGGCGCCGATCACCACACGCGGGTCCGTGGGCAGATGCTTGCCGAGCACCGTGGAAACCAGCAGATGAGCGCGACGCGGATTACGGCGCAAGCCCGGACGCACCAGTTCACCGATCGACAGCGCATCGGGCAATGCGGCGCCCGGCTCGACAGGCGCGAGCCCCGCGCCCCAGGACTCGGCCGAGACTGCTCGGCTCTGCGGCGCGGGGTCGATCGCGGTCACCGCCGACGAACCGTCCGAGACGCCGCAGGCGGTGAAGGCCTGCCCGTGGTGCAGGCGAATCCCCAGATGCACGGTGGCCCACGGCATATCGATCGTGCTCACGGCATTCATTCCGCGATCATCGCTGTCAGCAGATCCACGAAGGACACTCCCTTGTTCGCCACCCCGAACGCGCGAGCCCGGACCAGCGTCTGGCGGGCCCAACTGCGGTGAGGGCGCATCTCGTTCATCTTGTTGCGGTACTCGGAGGCCGCGACCCCGCCGACATCGGCCTCCATGATGTGCAGCGCGTCGGCGTATTCCTCGTGCGTCACCACCGACAGCGCGTGCACGGCGGCCACGTGCGACGGGTGGATCACCGTTTTGCCCTGGATGCCGTTGGCGCGGTCGAGGGTGATCTCGCGCAGCAGCCCGTCGAGGTCGCGGCTCACCAGGTACTGCCGGAACGGCACCGCGTCGGATTCCTCGAACGGGGCGGTGCGCAGCAGCGGGCGGAACATGCGTTCGTGGTCGGCGAAGTACTCCCACACCGGGCCGGTGATGATGAAACCGCTGCCGTCGGCGCGGCCGAGGTAGTTGACGATGTCGGCGATCACGTCGGCGATCACCCGCACGTCGTAGATGGTGAGGTCGCGGTCGCGGCGGATGCCGAAGGTCGAGCACATGTCGGTGGCGCCGATGCGCACCGCGAGCAACCGGTCCCGATGCTCGGCGAGCAGCTCGGCGATGCGCGAGAGCTGTTCGTCGCGGGTCTGGCGATGCACGAGGTTCGCCGATTCCAGCACCGGCATGCCGTAGACGGGGCGGCCGAGGCGGTCACCGGCCGCGTCGAGCGCGGCCAGGTAGGCGGGCCCGGTGACGGCGTCGAACTTGGGGAAGACGAAACCGGTGAGCATGTCGGCACCCGGCCCGAGCCGGTCGGCCAATTCGGTGACGGTCTGCACGTCGCGCACCCGGACGAACAGCATCGGCACCGGGTCGGCGACTCCGGCGAGCAGGTCGAGGGTGGCGACCGCGTGTTCCTTCGCGGCGTCGACCTGATGGTCGGCCACGGCGTCCTCGAGGTCGATCACCATCGAGCACACTCCGCGCGCGGCGCGACGCAAAATGGTCGCGGCCAGATCGGGGCGGGTCGCGGGCACGTACAGGGTGGCGCCGAGGGCGGTGGCGAGCAGTTCGCGGTCGGCGGTTCCCGGAATCGGTTCCGGCTCCACCAGGAACAACTCACGGCTGCGCGGGC
The DNA here is from genome assembly GCF_051843015.1 of Nocardia sp. JW2. Taxonomy (NCBI): domain Bacteria; kingdom Bacillati; phylum Actinomycetota; class Actinomycetes; order Mycobacteriales; family Nocardiaceae; genus Nocardia; species Nocardia sp. JW2. The sequence goes on along the minus strand of NZ_JBPXLK010000010.1, from coordinate 43,375 downwards.
CCTGCAAATTGTGGAAGTGGCGCAGCGGCACCTGCTTTCGCAGGTTCACCTCCGGTGCGATGGCGTAGCCTGCGGTCATTCCCCCCACCTCATTCGTCGACCCGTGTCATGTCGTGTGCGGTCCTAAGTGCTGTCGGTTCCTACGGTTTTTCGCATGCGATCGACCACTCCGGCGATGAACTCCGCGACGGTTCGCAGTTCAGAAACATACGCCCAATAGTCTGGATGACGACCGGTCAGTCCGGCCGTCATGCGATCGAGGCGTTCGGCTTGCGCGTCGAGCACCGAACCCCACTCGCCGACCAGCCCTCGATCGACGGCGAGCATCTGCGCGTCCCGCAGCCGGAATCGTACGGTGCGCAGCTGCGCTTCGGGGTCCGCACGTACCTCGCGCAACAGTTCGAGCCGCCGGGTGACGGCGTCGACGAGTTGTTCGGACTCGGCGAGGTGTTCGCGCGCGGTCGCTGTCAGGTCAAGGGCGGTCTCCGGGTCGCGATCGGCAGCCGCGACACGCGCGCGTACCAGCGCCGCGTCCGCGGCCTCGATACCGCGCCGGCTTTCGCGTTCATTGTTCGTCAGATCCGCCGAACTCGCAGCGTTGAACTCGCGCAACAACGCCGAGTACGCGGGGCCGAGCGCGTCGGCCCGGTTGCGCACGGCCGCCAGCCGGGTGGTCACCGAGGCGATCGCGTTGGACGCGGCGTTGGCACGAGATGGTGCCTGCGCCAACACTTCCCGCAATTCCACACACGCCTGGCGAACCTCGGTCGCGGCCTCCCGCGCGGCCGCGACGGCGGTACCCGGATCGACCCCGGAGGCTGTGACCAGTGCCTCACTCAATTTCCGCACGCCCGCGGCCACCGAAGGGTAGGAGACGTACTCCGACGACTCGGCCGCGGCGAGTTCCCGCTCCGCCTCGGCCCGCACCTGCGCGAGCAACTGCGGCACCGAGGCCCGCACACTCACCGCGTGCTCGAGGCCGGCCCGGTGCGCGTGATAGAACTCGTCGACCCCGCGCGCGGCGTCGGCGAGCTCGCGAACCAGCGCGTCGGCCCTGGCCGGGCCGTCGGCGATCGCGGTCCCCGCGGCCTCGGCGCTGTCGAGTTCGTCGGTGAAACTCAGATAGGCGCCCGACGCGGCATAGCACCGCGCGCGCACCGGTTCCCAGACGGCGCCGATGTGGCGCTCGGGGAACACCTGCTCGCTCGCCGCCACACCCGCCTCCGCTGCCGTCTGCCTGCGATCCATATCGAGAAAGGCGGCGGCCGTCGCGGCCCGCGCCCCACTGATCCAGGCATTGTCCGGCCCCGACCTGAACCATCCGCGTCTGCGAGGTGTCACCGGCGTATCCCCTTTCCGAACCACGCAGCGGTCACCCGCCCGCTGACCCGATCGTAGGAGATTCCCCCTCGCTACCAGGGCTCTCGGTTGTTCCTACGCAAGTTCGCCGAAACCTATTACTGTCGTAGCGGTACCCGGCGATTCGGACATGCTGGGAAACGACACACCGGACTAACCGAAGGGATTCCCGCATGGGTGTCAGTCTGTCCAAGGGCGGCAATGTCTCGCTGACCAAAGAGGCCCCGAACCTGACCGCGGTCGCGGTCGGCCTCGGCTGGGACGTGCGCACCACCACCGGCACCGACTTCGACCTCGACGCCAGCGCCATCGCGACCGGCGCCGACAAGAAGGTCGTGTCCGACAAGCACTTCGTGTTCTTCAACAACCTGAAGTCCCCCGAGGGCGCGATCGAGCACGCCGGCGACAACACCACCGGTGAGGGCGAGGGCGACGACGAGGTCATCAACGTCGACCTGGCCAACACCCCGCCGACCATCGAGAGCATCTTCTTCCCGGTCTCGATCTACGACGCGGAGACCCGTCAGCAGTCGTTCGGCCAGGTGCGCAACGCCTACATCCGCGTTGTCGACCGCGCCAACGGCACCGAGCTGGCCCGCTACGACCTGTCCGAGGACGCTTCCACCGAGACGGCTATGGTCTTCGGTGAGCTGTACCGTAACGGTGCCGAATGGAAGTTCCGCGCCATCGGTCAGGGCTACGCCTCCGGTCTGGCCGGTATCGCCCGCGACTACGGCGTCAACGTCTAGTCATCATCATGAGCAGGGGGCTCCAGGTTTCGGGCCCCCTGCTCGTGTGACACAGAAAGGTCCCTCCGCGTGATAACGCGCATCTTCGGCCTGTCCATCGTCATCACGGTGCTCTCGCTGGTCGTGGCCTACCTCTACGGTGGTCTGACCGCCCTCGCACTGTGTGCGATCCTCGGCATCCTCGAGGTGTCGCTGTCGTTCGACAACGCCGTCATCAACGCCACCGTGCTGGAACGGATGAGCGAATTCTGGCAGCGGATCTTCCTGACCGTCGGCATCCTCATCGCCGTGTTCGGTATGCGTCTGGTGTTCCCGCTCGCCATCGTGTGGGCGACCGCAGGACTGAACCCGGTCGAAGCCTTCGACCTGGCACTGAACCCGCCGGCCAACGATGCCCTCACCTTCCCCGACGGCAGCCCCAGCTACGAGAAGCTGCTCACCGACGCGCATCCGCAGATCGCGGCCTTCGGCGGCATGTTCCTCGCACTGCTGTTCCTGAACTTCATCTTCGAAGAGCGCGAGATCACCTGGCTGAGCTGGCTGGAGAAGCCGCTGGCGAAGGCGGGCAAGCTCGACATGCTCTCCGTCGTCGTCGCGGGCACCGGCCTGGTGCTGGTCGCGGAGTTCCTCGCCGCCGACGACAAGCGTTCGACCGTGCTCATCGCCGGCCTGCTCGGCATGATCACCTACATCCTCGTCGACGGCCTCGGCTCGATGTTCCACACCGAGGAGCTCGAGGAAGGTCCGCAGGGCGGCCCGTCCACGCTGGTCAAGGCCACCGGTAAGGCCGCGTTCTTCCTGTTCCTCTACCTCGAGGTGCTCGATGCCTCGTTCTCCTTCGACGGTGTGATCGGCGCGTTCGCCATCACCTCCGACCCGATCATCATCGCGCTCGGCCTCGGCCTGATCGGCGCGATGTTCGTCCGGTCCATCACGGTGTACCTGGTCCGCCAGGGCACGCTGGCGGACTACGTGTACCTCGAGCACGGCGCCCACTGGGCGATCGGTGCGCTGGCCACGATCCTGCTGGTCTCGATCGGCGTGCACGTCGACGAGCTGATCACCGGCCTGATCGGTGTGGCGTTCATCGGCGCGGCGCTGATCAGCTCGATCATCCGCAACCGCAAGGGCGGCGATCCCGACAACGTGGATCTCACCAAGGATGCGGCCCCGGTCGGCTGATCGGTTCTGCCTCGACGGCGGCGTTTCCCCTGTGGGATTCGCCGCCGTTGTCGTTTGCTAGGCCGGTTGCAGTGCGCGAATCTCGTGCTGTGTGCGCCCGAGCGTGCGTGACCGCGTCCACACGAACAGGAAGAACAGCACCAGCAACAGGGCGCTGCGCAGCCACACGCCGAACTGCACGATGCCCTCCATGAGATGCACGTTCTCCCCGGCGCCCAGTGCCGCGAAGTACCGGAAGACGCCGACGCCGACCGCGATATCCGCGAGCAGATATCCCGCGACGAGCGTCCACGGCACCTCGAGCAGCACGAGGAACGGAATTATCCACAGGGTGTATTGAGGGGAGTGCACCTTGTGGAAAAGCAGGAAACCGGCGAGCATCGCGCCGCTCACACCCACCCAGGGGAAGGCCGACGCAGGCGTCCAGCGGCGGTAACCGAGCCACAGAGCCAGCGCGAACGACGCGAAGATCAGCATCGGCGAGACCACCGAGACCATGGTGTGCCAGCTCTGCGAAGTGTCGGCGGTCCGGCCGAACATCGCCTGATGACCCCAGTACCAGATCGAATTGGTGGTGATGTCGGCCTGGCGCATCTGCTGGAAGGTGATCGAGGCCCGCCAGCCCTCGACCCCCGCCAGGACGAACGGCAGATTCACCGCGACCACCGTCGCCATCGCCGCGAGCAACGTCTGCGACGCGCCTGCCACATCGAGTTCGCGCAGGCGGCGCCCGTCGCGCGGCGCACCCTCGGTGAGGACGTAGAAGGCCAAGGGCAGCACGAAGATTCCGGGATAGATCTTGAGGCAGAAACCGAGCGCGAGCAGTACCCCGGCGATGATCCCCCTGGTCCGCACGGACAGACCGGTCAGCATCGTCATCACATAGACCGCCGCCACCGCCGTGCACACCACCGGTAGTTCCCAATTGTGGAAGGCGTAGAGCACCAGCGGCGGGCCGATCGCCCACAGCAGGGCGGCCGGACCAGCCATTCGCGCCAGCATCCACGCGGTGAGCAGGGCGAACGGGGTGAGCAGCAGCGCCGAATGCCAGAGGAAGTCGGCGTCGTTGGTCGCGCCGATCGCGCCCGCCCACATCAGCAGGCCGCTCAGCACGGGGTATTCGACGGCGCCGCCGGTGAGCGCGCCGTCGTCGGTGATCGCGCCGTCGACGTACGGGAAAACGTGATTGTCGATATCGCGGCCAAGCCAGAGGAACTGGATATCCGAATAACAGACAGCGGTGTCCTTGCGCTCCTCGAAGACCAGGCTGCGGCCCGATTCGTCGATCGCGCCGCCCGCGCACCGCGCCTTGTTCGCATACGCCAGGGCGAGGGTGAGCCCGCACAACAGCACGATGAGGAAGGTCAACGCCGTGGCTGTCGCCGCACGGCGTGCCGAATGCTGCTGCGGTACGGCCGTGGTCATGTCGACCACATTAAGCGGCTGTCGCCCCGGCGCCCGGCGCATACCCGCCGCGAAGATCGATTTCGTCGGCAACTACCTGCTCATGTAGCCTTGGCGGGTTGCTGACGCAACGAACCCTCCTGCCACGGAAAGTCCGTGGCCGTTTACCAGTCCACAGGAGGTGATTGGTCCGTGCGTCAATATGAAGTGATGGTCATCCTCGACCCCAGCCTGGACGAGCGCATCGTCGGGCAGTCCCTGGATAATCTGTTCTCGGTCGTGAAGACCGAGGGCGGCAAGCTCGACAAGGTCGACATCTGGGGCCGCCGCCGGCTCGCCTACGAAATCGCCAAGCAGGCCGAAGGCATCTACGCGATCGTCAACCTGACCGCGACCCCGGCCACCGTGAGCGAGCTCGACCGCCAGCTGGGCCTGAACGAGACGGTGCTGCGCACCAAGGTTCTGCGCAACGACAAGTAGTTCACCTCCTTTGTGTCGGAGCCTGGCTTTAGGCTCAGCGCAAATCCAGGATGTGGACTGCACCCCCGAGCAGGAGGAACCCCATGGCAGGCGACACGGTCATCACCGTCATCGGAAACTTGACGGCAGACCCCGAGCTTCGTTTCACGCCCGCGGGCGCAGCGGTGGCGAATTTCACCGTCGCTTCGACTCCCCGTGTGTTCGATCGCAATTCGAACGAATGGAAAGACGGCGAGGCACTGTTTCTGCGCTGCAACATCTGGCGCGAAGCAGCGGAGAACGTCGCCGAAAGCCTGACCCGAGGCGCTCGCGTGATCGTGAGCGGACGGCTCAAGCAGCGCTCCTACGAAACCCGCGAGGGTGAGAAGCGCACGGTCGTCGAGCTCGAGGTCGACGAGGTCGGCCCGTCGCTGCGGTACGCGACCGCGAAGGTCTCCAAGGCCGGTCGTGGTGGCGGAGGCGGTGGCTTCGGTGGTGGTTCCGGTAATGCCGGTGGTGGTGCAAGCGCAGGCGGCTACAACGCCAACAGTGGTGGCGGACGCCCGGCAGGTAATGCCGGCGACGACGACCCGTGGGGTAGCGCGCCCGCGGCCGGCTCCTTCGGGGGCGGCGGCCGCATGGATGACGAACCGCCGTTCTGATCGAACGGCACTCATAGTACGGAGAGAAAACCATGCCTAAAGCGCCCGCGCGCGAAAAGGTACTGAAGAAGAAGGCCTGCGCTTTCTGCAAGGAAAGCAAGTCCGGAATCGTCAATATCGATTACAAGGACACCACGCTGCTGCGTAAGTACGTCAGCGATCGCGGCAAGATCCGCGCCCGCCGCGTCACCGGCAACTGCGTGCAGCACCAGCGTGACATCGCCGTTGCCGTCAAGAACTCGCGTGAGGTGGCTCTGCTGCCTTACGTGTCGACTGCTCGCTGAGAAAGGGAGTCGGACAGATGAAGCTCATCCTCACTGCTGATGTCGACAATCTCGGCGCCCCCGGCGACCTTGTCGAGGTCAAGGACGGCTACGGCCGCAACTTCCTGCTGCCCCGCGGTCTGGCCATCCAGGCCACCCGTGGCGCCCAGAAGCAGGTCGACGGCATCCGCCGCGCCCAGGACGCCCGCAAGGTGCGCGACCTGGATCACGCCAACGAGCTGAAGCAGGCCATCGAGGGCCTGACCGGTGTCTCGCTGGCCGTGAAGACCGCCGACAGCGGCAAGCTGTTCGGTTCGGTCACCACCGCCGACGTGGCCTCGGCCATCAAGGCAGCCGGTGGCCCCGTGGTCGACAAGCGCAGCATCGAGCTGCCGAAGTCGCACATCAAGGCGACCGGCAAGCACGGCATCGTGGTGCACCTGCACCCCGATGTGGTTGCCAAGTTCGACCTCGAGGTCACTGCGAACTAGTTTCGCCGGAAACCACCCCCGTGTTGTCACGGGGGTGGTTTCTGCTGCCTTTGTCGAGGAATCTTCTCCGATAGCTGGTGAGTAGCCGAGATTCGGGTTCGTTGTGGGTGGGTAACCCAGCCCACAGTCGGCAACTGCCTGACCTCCTGTTATTCAGCCTGTGGATTACCGAGGAAACCGACCGGCAGAATTGTGACTCCGGTCATAACGTGAACGCCCGCTGTTTACCCAACACGCCCGGTTGTTCACGTTCGGCGACACGCCGCAACTTCTTTAATCCACAGGGTCGAAGTCTGGTAAAGGGCTATCTATCAGGGCGTTCTACCGCACTGACCTGGGTTTTCCCCACGTTTTCCACAGGGGCTGCACAACAACAGGTGAACTACCCCCAAGTTATCCACAGTTGTGTGCACATGTCGGTTTGGCGTGGCTCGAAAACGTCGCCTAGGTTCATCGCATCGCCTCGCACGTGACCCCGGGAATCGTGCAGGGAACCGATTGCTGGCACTCGTGTCGGTGCCCGGGAGTACAACGAGTACATCGATGTGAAACCCCCGGTTCTGCGGGCAGAGAGGACGGTCGATTCTGGTGACTACCACCGGTGACCGCGCGCATACCGAGTTTCCACCCGAGCCCCCCGGCGAGGACTTCGGCCGTCAGCCCCCGCACGACATGGCTGCCGAACAGTCCGTCCTCGGCGGCATGCTGCTGAGCAAAGACGCCATCGCCGACGTGGTGGAGGTGCTGCGTCCCGGCGACTTCTACCGCCCCGCCCACCAGGCCGTCTACGACACCATTCTCGACCTGTACGGCCGCGGCGAACCCGCCGACCCCGTCACCGTCGCCGCCGGCCTCGACCGCCGTGGCGAGCTGAAGCGCATCGGCGGCCCCGCCTACCTGGTGACGCTCACCCAGACCGTCCCCACCGCCGCGAACGCCGGCTTCTACGCCGAGATCGTCGCCGAGAAGGCCATCCTGCGCCGCCTCGTCGAAGCGGGCACCCGCATCGTCCAGTTCGGCTACGCGGGCGCCGACGGCCAGGACGTCGCCGAGGTCGTCGATCGCGCCCAAGCCGAGATCTACGAGGTCACCGAACGCCGCACCACCGAGGACTTCACCCCCCTCGAAGAACTTCTCCAGCCGACGATGGACGAAATCGACTCCATCGCCTCCCGAGGCGGAATCTCCCTCGGCGTCCCCACGGGCTTCACCGAACTGGACGAGCTCACCAACGGTCTGCACCCGGGTCAGATGATCATCGTCGCCGCGAGGCCAGGCGTGGGCAAGGCGCTGGCGCTCGATACGCCGCTGCCGACTCCCAGCGGGTGGACCACGATGGGTGAGGTCCGCGTGGGCGACGAATTGCTCGACGCGCAGGGGCATCCGACACGCGTCGTCGCGGCGACCGAAGTCATGACCGACCGTCCCTGCTACGAGGTCGAGTTCTCCGACGGCACCGTCCTCGTCGCGGATGAACAGCATCAGTGGCTTACCGAGACCCGTGCTTCACGGCGTTCCGCACAGGAGGCGGCCCGAGGCGGCACCCAGCGGACCTTCGCCGCGGTCCGTACCACGGCCGAGATCGCGCGAACACTGCGCTGCGACACCGCGGACCGGCGGATCAACCACTCGGTCACCAACGCGGCACCGTTGCAACTCCCCGCAAGAGACCTGCTCGTCCCGCCGTACACCCTCGGGGCATGGTTGGGCGACGGAACCGCAGCTGCCGCACAGATCACCAGCGTCGACCCCGAAATCGTCGCGCGCATCGAAGCCGAGGGCATCGTCGCGGTCCCGTCCCAGTCGGCGCGCTGGCGCTTCCAGTTGACGTTGCCCGCGGACGAGCCCGTCGCGCCGCGCGAGTGCGTGGTGTGTGGCACCGAATTCGTCCCGTTCACCAGTGAAGTTCGCACCTGCGGACGCTCCTGCGGTGGCAAGGCACGCTTCATCTCCGCGCCCGTTCCGGCGCCCGCCTGTGCGAACTGCGGTGGCCCCTCCATCGGTCTGCGTTTGTGCCAGTCGTGCCGCAATACCGTCGGTAGTGTGCAAGCGCGCCTGCGAACCCTCGGCGTCCTGGGCGACAAGCACATTCCGATGTCCTATCTGCGTGCGTCGGAAAGCCAGCGCCGAGCTCTGCTGGCCGGTCTGCTCGATACCGACGGCACCGTCACGCATGGTGGTTCGGTGCAATTCGCGGTCACCAGTGAGCGACTGTTCCGCGATGTGCAGGAACTCGTCGTCGGCCTGGGCTACCGCTGTGGTGTGGCGACCAGGCGTGTTCGCGGACGGTCAGAAGAGTCGTCGACGTGCTTCATCCTCACGTTCGCGACCGACGACGAGGTCTTCGGACTGCATCGGAAAGCATTGCTCCACAAGGAACGTCGTGTGGCTCGCAACACCGCCCGCTCGAATTCCCGCTATATCGTCGATGTGCGGCGCATCGATTCTGTTCCGGTCCGATGCGTTGAAGTCGACAATGCCGACCACCTCTACCTGGCCGGTCGCTCCATGGTTCCGACACACAACTCGACGCTCGGCATGGATTTCATGCGGAGCTGCTCGATCAAGCACGGCATGGCCAGTGTTATTTTCTCGCTCGAAATGAGCCGGACCGAGATTGTGATGCGTCTGCTCTCGGCCGAGGCGAAGATCAAGCTGGGTGATATGCGGTCCGGGCGGATGAGTGATGACGACTGGACGAAGCTCGCGCGGCGGATGAGTGAGATCAGTGAGGCGCCGCTGTTCGTGGATGATTCGCCGAACCTGACCATGATGGAGATTCGAGCCAAGGCGCGACGGCTCAAGCAGCGTCATGATCTGAAACTCGTTGTGGTGGACTACCTGCAGCTGATGAGCTCGGGTAAGAAGGTCGAGTCGCGGCAGCAGGAAGTCTCGGAATTCTCGCGTCACCTCAAGCTGCTGGCCAAGGAACTCGAAGTTCCCGTGATCGCGATTTCCCAGCTGAACCGTGGTCCGGAACAGCGAACCGACAAGCGCCCCATGGTGTCCGACCTCCGCGAGTCCGGCTCGCTCGAGCAGGACGCCGACATGGTCATCCTGCTGCACCGCCCGGACGCGTTCGAGCGCGACGACCCGCGCGGCGGCGAAGCCGACCTCATCGTCGGCAAGCACCGTAATGGTCCGACCGCCACGATCACCGTTGCGCACCAACTGCATTTGAGCCGGTTCGTGGATATGGCGCGCGGCTGATCGGTTTCGGAGCGATACATTTGCGGCCTTCGCCTCGCTGACGGATCAGAACAGGATCAGTGCGGCGCACAAGCCTGCGATGGCGGTGAACTGCAGGGTGACGCGGTATTTCAGGATGCTGTCCCACTTGTCCTGTAGTGCACGGGCATCGGCGGGGATGATGCCGCTCAGGGCGGCGGCGGTCTGCCGGGAATTGATCGGCTTGGCGATGCGCACGTAGAGGGCGAGCCAGGTGAGTAGCGCGGCTACCGCGAGACCTGCCGCCGCGGCGGCGCCGAGTTGGCCGGCGAGCAGCGCGATCAGCAGGGTGAGCACGGCGGTGACGATGCCGCCCGCACCGACGACCGGCATCCTTTTGTCGCCGTAGTAATGCCCCCACCCCGCACTCACCGTGACGGTCGCGTCGTCGAGCTTCCGGTAGACCGAGCGCATGATCACCGCCCCGCAGACATCGGTGCCATAGACGACGGCATTGGCGAGTACGGCGACGGTGGCAATGATCTGACCGCTGACAACAAGCATTTTCGGCTTCCCTTCCTGGGCCTTTTCGTATTTCCGAGAATGCGCGCCCGGGTTTGGAGGGCACTAGGAGCGGACTTGGAAACGACGGCCGGCGCCGTGTCAGCGGGCGTGTAGGTGGGATGTCAGGGCGGTATCAGGGGACGGCGTGACAGTGGTTCTCGTAACGGCGAGAACGACTGAAAGGCAAGAGCGATGACTGCTCAGGGAACTACTCGGGGTAATGCGTGGAGCGGCATGGTCGAGGTGGACGACACCGCGTTGGCCGTCACCGACACTGGTGGAGACGGGATTCCGGTGATCTACCTGAACGGGCAGTTCGCTACCCAGGGCTACTGGAAGAAGACCATTGCCGAACTGGGTGAGGGCTTCCGGCACATCACCTTCGACGAGCGGGGGCGTGGGCGGAAGTCCAAGACTTCCAAGGATTACTCGTTCGAGGCGGCGGTGCGGGATGTGGATGCCGTGCTCGCGGCCAGGGGTGTGGAGCGGGCCATCGTCGTGGCGTGGTCCTATGGCGCGGTCGTGGGAGCGCATTGGGCGCAACGGAATCCGGAGCGGACCATCGGGGCGGTGCTCGTGGACGGCGCGTTTCCGTACGACTGGCTCGACGACGCGATGGAGCAGCGGATCCGGAAACTGTTCAAGCGGTTGAACTGGGTGATGCCGTTGCTGCGGCCGACGGGGTTGACGCCGCGGTTGTCAGCGGCCGAGCAGGCCGAGAGCAATATCGAGCTCGGGAAACTCTCGCGGGAGAGTGCGCTGGGTCCGGTGCTGGACGCGATCACAGTTCCGGTGCGGTATGTGATCGCTTCGGGGACGTCGTTCGGCAGCAAGAAGGACGAGCAGGAGAAGATCCGCAAGGGGCTGGATTCGGCGATCGCCCGCAACGAGAACATCGAGCTCGCGGCGAAGGTGCCGAGCAATCACGGTGCGATCCTGCGGAAGGATTTCCGGGCGATCGCGGATGCGGTGCGCGAAATCGCCGGATGAGGCCGACGGGGCCGGGAAGCGACATACTTCCCGGCCGGGCCGGTCAGGAGTTGACGCGCTCGGTGGGGTCTTCGTCGGGAGAACCCTTGCGACGCATCCGCTTGACGACCTCGACGACGATCGGCAGCACGGAGACGGCGACGATGAGCAGGAAGATCAGGTCGACATTGTCGCGGACGATGGCAATCTGACCGAGCAGGAAGCCGAGATAGGTGACACCGGAACCCCAGGCGATACCGCCGACCACGTTGTAGACGAGGAACGTCCGGTACCGCATGCCGGACGCGCCCGCCACCACGGGCGCGAAGGTGCGCACGATCGGGACGAAGCGGGCGAGCACGATGGTGATCGGTCCGTGCTTTTCGAAGAATTCGTGGGATTCGTCGATGTAGCGCTTCTTGAAGAACCGGGCGTCGTTGCTCTTGAACAACGCGGTCCCACCGCGCGCACCGATCAAGTACCCGACCTGATCGCCGAGGATCGCGGCGACGGGGATCAGCACGAGCAGCACCCCGATCGGCGCGAACGGTTCGATCTCGGTCGACTTCGACGCCGCGATCAACCCGGCGGTGAACAGCAGGGAATCGCCGGGCAGCAGCGGGAACAGCAACCCGGACTCGATGAACACCACAAGCAGCAGCCCGGCGAGCATCCAGGTGCCGAAGGAGTTGAGCAGGTTCACCGGGTCGAGGAAGCCGGGCAGCAGCGCGAGGTGCACGGTGTCGGCCGGGAGGTGCGAGGTCATAGTCCTACCTGGGGATGACGGGTCGGTTCACGTCGTCATTGTTCCATTCGGACGCTATCACCCGGCCCGCGCCATCACCCTCACGGCGATAGCGAGCCCACATGACCACGGAAATGGGGGCATACGGTCCCGTACGCCGCAGTAACGATCTTGCAGGTCGGGGCGACATGGTTCGTGACATGCGGCCCGTCGGGGGGCCTGCCCACCTGTAGGTCGTTCGAACGGGATCAACATATGAATCTGCGTGCGTTTCTCGCGAAACATCGCATCGCTTCTGCTGTTGCCGCGCCTGCGGCGTTGGGGGTCGCGGCCATCGTCGCCGCATCGTTCGCGGTGACATCGAAGCCCGCCTCCCCCGAATACACCCTCACCACATCGGTGACCGAGTGCCGCGAGATGGTGACCATCTCGGTGGCCGGACGCAACGACACCCCGGTCGAGGGCACCACCGCCATGCTGCTCGACGCCAACGGCAACCCGCTGCCCGCCGCGCTGTCGGGCGACCACAGCAGTGTGTGGGTCGACCCGGTGGTGAACGCGCCACGTGACGATCTGGCCGAAGGTGAGTACGCGGCGGTGTACATCGCCTATCCGGCGGACATGTCGACCTACGAGGACGCGGTGAACGCGGGTGTCGCCAACACCGAGCGGGTGATGCGGGAGATCTCCGCGGCGTGCCCGGACACCAAGTTCTCCATCGTCGGCTACAGCGAGGGCGCCGACGTGGTCCGCCGCGTCGCCGAGGGCATCGGCAACGACGACCCGGCGGACGGCTACGGAGTGGTCGACCCCGACGACGTGCTCGGTGTGGTGATGTTCGCCGATGCCGGCCGCGGGGCGGGTGAGGGCCCGTTCATCGGCGCCGAGGACCCGTTCGCCAACCCGGACGGTTTCGACCAGAAGTACCAGGACGGCACGAAGCCGATCTCGGGCAAGGGCGTGACCACGGGCGGCGACTTCGGCGCCCTCAACGGCAAGATCGCCTCGTTCTGCTCCGAGGGCGACCTGACTTGTGCCGCGCCGGAGAACATTTCGCTGCTGCAACTGGCCGCCAACGTGGGCAGGCAGATCAATGTCGACGATCTGCAGCGCGACGGTCTCACCCCGGCGACGGGCCAGGACATGGCGTTCACCCTCGGCCGGATCGCGATGGCCGCCTTCTCCGATATCGCCGCCAACCCCAATTGGATGGCCAGCGACGAAACCTTCCTCGACGTGCTGCTGAAGGTTTCGGACCCGGACTACAAGCCGGGTGAGACCAAGGCGCCCGCGAAGGCGGACACGATTGCGGCCGAGAAGATCTCGCCGCTGGCGTACCTGCCGCAGAAGGTGTTCAACGAGATCGTCGGGCTGATCGTCACGAACCAGAACACCATCCCGGTCGCGCTCAGCGATCCGTACCAGCTCACCCTCGGCCCCAACGGCACCGGTCATCACTTCGACTACTGGCGCGATTCCGATGCGGCCAACGGTAAGCCGCTGACCTCGGCGGAGTACGCCGCCGCCTGGCTGACACACCTGGCCAAGCAGGCGCAGGCGGGCGAGACGGTCGACGCGAAGTCGGCTCCGGAGGACGCCGATGTGACGGCCGCGCTCGCCGCGCCGACCAAGCCTGCGACCACGACCACCTCGGCGGCGCCGAGCACGTCGAAGGTGGCGGCGCCCACGTCGAGCACGTCGAAGGCGGCGACCAGCACCTCGAAGCCCACGACCACCGTCGAATCGTCGACCGTCGCGCCGTCCACCACGACGGTCCCGCCGACCACGACCGAAGAGCCGGCGACCAACCAGGCCGCCGCCCCGGAAACCACCACCCAGGCGCCCGCGCCGAGCACAACGGTGGCTCCGACCACAACGGTCGCGCCGAGCACCACTGTCGAGCCGTCCACCACCGCGACGAACTGATCGACGCCGAAGAACCCGGTGTGACCTCGTGTCGCACCGGGTTTTTCGTGTCCGCGCCCGCCCGGAACGCACCGACATCGCGGTCCGACGCGCCGATCATGGTGACTGTGACGGGCCTCGGTGCAATGATCGGCGGGTGACTCAGTGGCTCCCACTCCTCGGCTCGCTCCCCGTCGCCGGCGCAGTTCTGGTCGGCGTGATCGCCAACAACCGAACCCACCGCGATGCACTCGCGGCGGCCGACGAGCGTGGCAGGCAGGCGCTCGACGCCGCGCAACGCCATGTCGAGCTGTCGAACATGGTCGGCGACCAACGTGATCACGAGGCGTGGCGGCGCGAGGCCGTGCTCGCCGCGGTCGCTTCGATCCTGGAGACCTCGGCGTCGGTGCGGGCCGATCTGGCCAGCTGTGGCGATTGGGAACTACTCACCGTCGACGAGATCGACAATGTGGGCGCGCAGATCCACAAGGTGATCTGGGATCGCCCGAGCGGCATGCTCACCCGGTTGCGGGTGGTGGCCCATCGCCGCATCCCGAACAAGTGTGAAGATCTGCTGCGCACGCTCACCGCCGCCCAGCACATCACCATGCAGCGCCTGAAGCTCCACATCGATGTGGAGGCGACGGTGGAGGAGCTCGAGGAGATGGCGTCGCTGTGGCAGAAGGCGATGCGTCATGCGGCCGAGCAGGAGCGGGCGCTGGTGGAGACCACCCGGATCGAACTCGGGATCGAGATCGCCTCGAAAACCGTAGGCGCGGAACCGGCTCCGGTACCGGTCCGGCCGGTTGTCGAAAACCCGCCGCCGACAGAACATTCCGACGAGCCCGAGTCGGAGCAACCGCAGTCCGTGCCACAGCAATCCGCTGATATCCAGGACGAGCCCGAACAGGTCACCGTGACTCAGCCGATCGCGGAATCAGAGCACCCGACCGAAGCAGTGGACAATAGTCCGCGCGACGCGGCCGACCCACGCGAAGCGGAAACGGTCAGGGCCTGATCCGCCCTCGCATGCGAGACCGACGGACGCACTGATCCGCGGCTCGGTGGAACCACGCCTGCTCGTCCGGACCGTTGTTCCCGGTACGAGGTGAAGCGGTGGTGCGCTGTGGAGTTCGGCAGGGTCGCGACGTTCGGCTGACGTCACCCGCACCACCGGGTAGCGTGGATACATACGGCACGCAGGGGTGCCGTACCCGACAGCGTGGTCGATCATCTGAAATCTTTGCCATCACCTGTCGTCAGGGGGCGATCTCGCATGGATCTCATAGCGCCGTTGGATGCGCTGTTCTTGCTCGCGGAATCTCGGGAACACCCGATGCACGTCGGGTCACTGCAACTGTTCGAACCGCCCGAGGATGCCGGGCCCGACTATCTTCGCGAACTCCGCGAAACCTTACTGGCCGACAACACCGTTCGGCCAACCTTCAGTAGGCGGCCCGCCACCTGGCTCGGTGCTCCGCAACTGGCGTGGACCCACGACGACGAGGTCGACCTGGACTACCACCTGCAGCACAGCGCACTGCCCGCGCCCGGCGGGATGGACCAGCTGCTCGACCACGTCTCGACCCTGCACAGCGCGCTGCTCGACCGGCACCGCCCGATGTGGGAGATGCATTTCATCGAGGGTCTGGCCGACGGCCGCTTCGCCTTGTACGCGAAGATGCACCACGCGCTGATCGACGGCGTCTCCGCCCAGCGGATCATGCAGCGCACCCTCACCACCGATCCGTTCGCCACCGAGATGACGGTTCCGTGGAACCTGCCGCGCAAGGAGCGCACGCCGCGGACCGCGCAGCCGAAGACGGGACTGCTCGGCGCGCTGTCGTCGGCGAGTTCATCGGCGGCCGCGCTGCTGAAAGCCACCAGGACCGGGCTGCTGGAGCAGCAGCTCACCCTCCCGTTCGAGGCGCCGCGCACCATGCTCAACGTGCCGATCGGTGGCGCCCGCAAGTGCGCGGTGCGCAGCTGGTCGATGGACCGGCTCAAGCAGGTGAAGAAGGCGACCGGCACCACCCTCAACGATGTGGTGCTCACGATGTCGGCGGGCGCGCTGCGCGCATACCTGCTGGAGCACAATGCCTTACCGGACAAGCCGCTGATCGCGATGGTTCCGGTGTCGTTGCGCGACGAGGACGACCTCGACACACAGGGCGTGAAAGTGGCTGCGCTGCTGTGCAATCTCGGTACCGATATCGAGGACCCGGCGGAACGCCTTCGGGTGGTGAGTGATTCGATGCGGCGCAACAAGCAGGTGTATCACGGGCTCGGTCCGCTGCAGACGCTCGCCGTGTCGGGTGCGGTGGTGAGCCCGATGGCGGCGATGCTGCTCCCGGGGTTCGCGTCGATGACGGCGCCGCCGTTCAACATCGTCATCTCCAATGTGCCCGGTCCGCGCGAATCGATGTACTGGAACGGCGCGCGCCTGGACGCGGTCTTCCCGCTCTCCATCCCACTGGACAGCCAGGCCGTGAACATCACCCTCACCTCCAATGCCGACAACCTCGATTTCGGCCTGGTCGGTTGCCGCCGCACCCTGCCCGACCTGCATCGATTGCTCGACCACCTGGAGGATTCGCTGTCGGCGCTGGAGGACGCGGCACTCTAGAAATTGGGCATTCTCCACCAAACTAGAACGTGTTACAGTTCGGTATGCGTACCGAATTCTGCGAACAGCTCGGCATCGAATTCCCGATCTTCGCCTTCACCCACTGCCGCGACGTCGTGGCGGCGGTGAGCAATGCGGGCGGACTCGGGGTGCTCGGCGCGGTCGGCTTCACCGCCGAACAGCTCGAGGTGGAGCTGGCTTGGCTCGATGAACACGTCAACGGCATCTACGGCGTCGACCTGGTGATCCCCTCGAAGTACGAGGGCAAGGGTGTCGACGGCCTGACCCCCGAACAGCTGGAGAAGCAACTGGCGCAGATGGTTCCGCAGGGCCATCGCGACTTCGCCCAGCAGATCCTCTCCGACCACAACGTGCCGCCGCTGCCCGACGGCGAACACCACAACGAGCTGCTCGGCTGGACCGCGACCACCGCGGGCCCGCAGGTCGACGTCATCCTGAACCATCCCAAGGCCAAGCTCGTCGCCAACGCACTCGGCACCCCGCCCGACGACGTCATCAAGCGCATCCAGGACTCCGGCCGGGTGATCGGCGCGCTGTGCGGTTCGGTGAAGCACGCGATGAACCACAAGGCCGCGGGCCTGGACTTCGTGGTGTGCCAGGGCACCGAGGGCGGCGGGCACTGCGGCGAGGTGTCCTCGCTGGTGCTGTGGCCGCAGGTGATCGAGGCGATCGGCGACACGCCGGTGCTGGCCGCCGGTGGTATCGGCAACGGCGCGCAGGTCGCGGCGGCGCTGGCGATGGGCGCGGCGGGCGCGTGGACAGGCTCGCTGTGGCTCACCGTCGAGGAGGCCAATGTGCCGCCCGCGCAGATGGAGACCTACCTCGAGGCCGACAGCCACTCCACCATCCGCTCGCGGTCGTGGACGGGCAAGCCGTGCCGCATGCTGCGCAACGACTGGACCGACGCCTGGGAGTCGACCGACACTCCCGACCCGCTGCCGATGCCGCTGCAGATGATGGTGGCCCTCGACGGCGTCAAGCGCGGACACCGCTACCCCGAGGCCGCCAAGGACGTGAACTTCAATCCGGTTGGCCAGGTGGTCGGCATGATGAACAAGGTGGAGCGCAGCGCCGACGTGATCGAGCGACTGGTGAACGAATACGTCACCGCGTGCGATCGGCTCAGCACCCTGAACTCCTGACCGTCCGGATGCCGGTAGGTTGCCGGCGCCACACCGTCGCGACGGCACTGCTCGCCTAGACTCGCGGTATCTCACCCAGGTGCACAGTGCCCAACGGTTGCGGACGGCGGTGACATGGCTTCCGAACACAGGATCAGCACGTGGGCGGCGGCGCGCAAGCGGGTCGCCGAGGCCGTGGCGACCACCCGCGCGCAGTACCCCGGCCGGCCGGCACCGGTGGACGACCCACCGGTACCGGCCGATCTGCTGAACCTGCTGTGCCGCCTCGGCGTGGCGCTGGTCGGTTCGGGCGAGACCTCCCAGGGCGTGCAGCAGATCCTGGACCGGCTGTCCAAGCGATACGCCACCGACAACATCCATTTCATGGTGCTGCCCACGGCGGTGTTCGTGCGCGTTCGCACGCACGAGGGATCCGCGGTCGACATGCTCGACGCGCGGGTCGGCACCCTGCCGCTCGACCAGATCGCCGGGCTCTACAAGCTCATCGACAAGATCGAGCAGGACGCGCCGCCGCCGGCCGAGGCATCGGCCGACCTCGACAAGATCCTGTCGGCGAAACCGGGCAGTCCGCCGTTGGTGATCCTGCTCGGTCATGTGGTGCTGACGGTCGGGATCGGCATGATGCTCAATCCCGGGGCGCGGGCACTGGTCGGGTACGTGGTGCTCGGGCTGATCGTCGGGTTGCTCACCCAGCTGGCCGACCGGTTCCGGCTGCTGAAGTCGTCGCTGCCGGTGGTCGCGGCGGCCGTGGTCGCGATGCTGTCGTTCGGGTTCCCCGGGGCGCTGGCCGGTGGTCAGCCGCAGCAGTTGCTGATTCCCGCCGTGGCGACGCTGCTGCCCGGGGCGATGCTCACCAACGGCACGATCGAACTGTCGACGGGGTCGATGGTTGCGGGGGCCAGCCGGCTGGTCTACGGCATCAACATGCTGTTCCTGCTGGCTTTCGGGCTGTTCGTGGGCATCAGTCTGCTCGGGCAGTTGCAGACGGTTCCGGTGAGTTCGGCCCAATTGGGTTGGTGGGCACCGCTGCTCGGGGTGCTGCTGATCGGGTACGGGCATTCGTGGCGGTCGAGCGCGCCGCAGAATTCGGTGGGCTGGCTGCTGCTCGTCCTCTACATCACCTATCTCGCGCAGTTCGCCGGTAAGGCGCTGTCGGGACCGCTGACCGGCACGTTTCTCGGTGGGCTCGTCGCCGTGCCCGCGGCCTACCTGATCCGGAACCGCAAGAACGCACCGCCGACGCAGGTGGCGTTCCTGCCCGCGTTCTGGATGCTCGTGCCCGGCGGCATCAGCCTCACCGGCATCTCGGAGCTGGTGATGCGCACCCACGGTGGAGCCGCGAGCGGCGGGCTGGAAGTGATTGCCTCGGCATTGCTGTCGGTGATGTCGATCGCGCTGGGCGTGATGGTCGGTTCGGGCCTGCGGGCGTCCTACCCGCCGCACGTCGGACCGATCCTCGATTCGATCGTGCCCAGAGCGCACCTGCCGTGGCATCACACGGCCGACGCGCGGCACGCCGCCGAGGCCCGCCGCCACGGCGACCCAGACAGCTCAGGCTGATTCGGCCTCGGCCGCGGGGCCGGTGATACCGAGCAGATCGTCGAACCGGGCGATCACCTTCTCGTGGTACAGCGCGAAAAGGTCGACGAACAGGGCCGATTGCGCCTCGGTGGGCTCGGAGCCCGACTCCCACACCGCGAGCAGCGCCCGCCAGACGAGCACGTGCAGGTCGGCGGCGACGGCGAAGTAGGCGGTGACCGCCTCGGGCACCTCGGCGACCATGTCACCGATCGTATTGAGCACCGCGCGTTGCATGCTCATCCCGAGCGCACCGAGCACCCGCCGGATCAGGGCGATCTCGGTGGCGATGATGCGCGGATAGTCGGGCACGGCGTGGCGGGCGAGCGCCTCGAGCTCGTCGACGGTTGCGGCGAGTTCGCGGTGGTCGAGCGTTTTCGCCGCGCCGGTGTAGGTGAGCAGCGCCTCGAGGACGATGCCGCGTTCCACCTCGACGATGTCGGCGAACATCTCCGCCGCGATCTCGGGCGCCGACAGGGAGAAGCGGAACAGGTGCCGGTAGGCGTCCATCCCGCCTTCGGAGCGCACATCGCGAATGGTGAAGCCCTTGCCACGGCGCGCCTCGACGAAGCCGTAGGACTCGAGCCTGCCGAGGGTGAGCTGGGCGGTGGCCCGGTTCATCCCGAATTCGTCCGCGACCTGGCGCACCGAGGGCATCAGCTCGCCCGGCCGGTACTCGCCGGTGGCGACACGGCGGGCCAGCTCGTCGGCGACGTCGGCGACCACCGTCCGGGATCCCATCGAAGAAACACCTCTCGGTCATGATCCGGCTACGTCCCAGACAGCTTAGGCGCTGGACACGACGCTTGGCACGGTCGGCAATCCTCGCGGTGATTCCCCACCTCGGCCGATCAGCAAACCGATCCGACCGACCGGCATGTTCAGCGACCGGCAGGCAACCGGCGATTCGGGCAGCGAGAATTCCCGATTCTGCTGCGCGCGGATCAGACAGCGTTGCGCCGCATCGTGATTGAATGCGCACGTATCGGCGGGACCCCAGACTCTGGAGGATGCGTTGAAGCAGGTTCATTTCGTCGTATGTGCGGTCGCCGCGCTCACCGTGATCGCCGGAGCCTCCGGCTGTGGTGAGGACTCCGGCAACCAGTCCGCACATCCGAGCAGCACCGTCGCACCGACCACATCGGCCCAGGTGGTCGCCCCGACGAGTGAGATCGTCGAGTCGACCCGCGCGGCGGCATCGAGCACCACCAGGGCGACTTCCACCGCGTCGAGGACCACGAGCGCGGCCCCCGACGAGCCCGTCGAGGACGTGGACTGCGGGCCGGTCACCGACGCCGTCGGCGGCACCCGCACGGTGATCGCCGTCGGCTCGCCGGAGGGCCGACCCGGCTGCACCGAGGCGATCAATGTCGCCGCCACCTACGTGACGACGATCCAGCCGTCCGACGAACTCGACGTCGACGGCTGGGACTGCCACGCCCAGCCCGACCCGGCCGTCCCGTCGATCTGCGAGAAGGACGGGCTCACCATCGCGCTGCGGGCGAACTAGATCATGTTCTTCTCGCCCATCCAGCGCATGATCGGCCAGCCGAGCGCCACCGGGATCCAGCAGGTGAGCACGCGATAGAGCAGCACGGCGGGCACCGCGATCTCGGCGGGCACCCCGAAGGCGGCCAGACCACCGATCAGGGCCGCTTCCACCGCACCGACACCGCCGGGGGTCGGCGCGGCCGAGGCGAGGGTTCCGCCGATCATGGTGACGATCGTGACGGCGACGAAATCGGTTCCGCCGCCGAAGGCCTCGACGCTCACCCACAGCACGAACGCCTTGCCGAGCGTGATCACCGCGGACCCACCGACGATCACGGAGAACCGCACCGGATTGCGGGCGAGCGCGACGACCTCGCCCACCACCTCCCGGATCTGCGGCCACACCGAATGGTTCACCCAGCGGCGCAGTTTCGGCACGAACATGAACGCGCCGATCAACCCGACGCCCACCCCGGCTGCCAGGTACAGCACGGTGGCGTCGGGCACGATGTGGGCGAGATTGGTCGAGGTGCCCGCGACCACGCTGAACACCACGAGCAGCACCAGGTGGGTGAGCACCTGCATGGACTGCTGCAAGGCGACGGCTCCGGTGGCGCGCGCGGTCGACATGCCCGCCTGCACGAGGAACCGCACGCTCAGGGCGAGTCCGCCGACACCGGCCGGGGTGGTGGTGGCGACGAAGGTGTTGGCGAACTGTTCGAGGAACAGGTCGCGGACCCGGACCAGCCCGTCGGCACAGGCACCGAGCGCGGCCGCCGCACCGACATAGGTGAATGCGGTGATGACCAGGCCGAGCAGCGCCCACCACCAATTCAGGGTGCGCAGTTGGCTGAAGAATGTCGGCACCTGGCTGAAGAACGGGTAGGCCACGTAGACGAGCGCGACGAGCAGCACCAGCTGGATCACCTGGTTGCGGGTGAACCGGGTGAGCTGTTCGGAGCCGATGCGGTCGTGACCGGTCTGCTCCCGCACCTCTTCCCGCGCGGTGGCCATCACCTTGGCCCACTGCGGCACCGTCTTGCGGATGCCCGCCGGCATGGCCGATTTGGTGAGCCTGCCCGCGGCGGTGACGACGGCGCTCTCGCCGAGTACGCCGACGGCCGCCGACACGGCCTCGTGCTTGCCGAACAGCGCGGTGGTCGACACGAGCAGTTGCGCGATGTCGGTTTGGCGCTGGGAGTCCGACGCACCGAATTCGGCGGCGGCGAAACCGTTGAACAGAGTGTCGCCCTGGCACATTCGCACATGATCGGGGCGCAGGTCGCCGTGGCTGATCTGGTTGTCGTGCAGGCGGACCAGCGAGCGCCACACCCCGGGCAGCACCTGCGCGGAGAGCTTGCGCAAGGGTGTGCCGCGAGGGACGGTGTGCGCGTACAGCATCCAGCCACGGTTCAGGCTCGCCACCGCGACCTGATGCGCCGAGGCCATACCGAGATCACCGATGGCGATACCGAGCAGCGCGCGATGTTCCACCGCCCGGTGCAGCGAGCCGTGCAGTGGCGCGGTCTCGCTGGAGCGGAAGGTGAGCCAGCGCCACAGCTGGCGGATGGCACCGAAACTGCGCTGGTTCTTGCCGTACAGCTCGACGATGAGTTCGGATTCGGGCCCGTCGACGGCCGTGGCCAGCAGCAGCGGCCCGCGGCCGGCGGGGCGGACCACCCGGAACGAGTTCACCGTGTACCCGCGTTCGGCCAGCACGCGCACGGCAGCGTCGAGGGGCACCTCGAGTGCGGGTGTGCCGACCAGCCAGACGATCACGGCGCCCACCAGCCAGCCGACGACCAGGCCGAGCATCGCCCGCGCGGGCACCACCGAGCTCACCACCAGGTGGATCGGCGCGAACATCAGCAGCAGAAACCACATCCAGCGCCTCGGCCGCACCGGCAACCACGGGCTCGACACGGTGAGCATGGCGGCGAGCATGGCGATCCAGCGCGGATCGTCGAGGAACTGGGAAAGGAACGTGTCGAACCGGTCGGGCACCGGCAGATGCCATTTGGGCGTGGAGATGCCCGCCCCGGTGATCGACAGGGCCAGCACCGCGAGCAGTCCCGCCGCGCCGTAGCCGAAGAGCAGTTTCCACTGTCGGCGCACCACGAGTTCGATGAAGATGGCGAACGGCAACGCCAGGATGAGCATCCCGTAGATCAGGTAGACCAGCGTCGACTGCTCGGGACTGAGGAAGTCGACGATCTTGGCGACGGACCGTTCCAGCGCCAGCCATTCGGGCCGCGTGATGAGCGAACCCGCCACCACGACGCCGACGCCCAACGACGCCGCGACCACCCGGACGATGTCACTCGTCCGCCTGATCCTCGGCTGCAGGAGACTCCCCGTGACCGGGATCTCCCGCCCGTCGACTCGCATGAGCCGCACGATACACACCGACACGCCGTGGAACCGCCGTGACATCACCCAATCTCGTAGTCGCCTTTGACCAGCGTGAACCGGGTCACAGACCGTCACATCACGACGCCGCGTCCCGTCCGAGAAGCAAAGAAGTACCTCACCGGAAGGAACGATCATGCAGGTTCTGCTCGCCGGGGCGACCGGTGCCATCGGGCGCCCTCTGATCCGCGCACTCACCGCCCACGGGCACGCCGTCACCGCCATCGTGCGCAACCCGGCCAACCACGGGCTGGTTCGCGAACTCGGTGCCGAACCCGTCACCGCCGACGTCCTCGACCGCGAAGGACTGCTGCGCGCCCTGGACGGCGTGCGCGCCGACGCGGTGATCCATCAGGCCACCGCGCTGCGCGATGCCAAGCCCCAGCGCCGCATCCCCGCCGACGATCCGACCGGCCTGTTGCGCACGGTCGGCTCAGCCCATCTGCTCGAGGCGGCAGACCTGGTCGGCGCCCGGCGCTTTCTCACCCAGTCGTTGATCCTCGGCTACGGCTACCGCGACCACGGCACGGTTCCGCTCACCGAGCGCGACACGTTCGGCGTGTACGACGGCGGTGTGGCCGACGAAGTCGTGCGGGCGTGCGTGTCGGCGGAGGAGCAGGCGTTAGCGGCGCCCGGCCTCGAGGCGATCGCGTTGCGCTACGGGCTGTTCTACGGTCCGGGCGCGTTCAGCGATCTCTTCGGCGACATGATGCGCAAGCGTCAGCCGGTGGGGCCCCTCGGCGAGGGCGGGGTGAACAGCTGGCTGCATGTGGAAGACGCCGCCGCCGCGACGGTGGCGGCGCTGGAACGCGGGGTCGCCGGTCGCGCCTACAACCTCGCCGACGACACCCCGATCACCTGGGGTGAGTTCTTCCGTCTGGTGCGGCACAGCAAGCAGGCGCCGCGGCCGATCCGGTTGCCGCTGTGGCTGGTTCGGCTCGGTGTGCCCTATATCGCCGCGCTGATGGGTGATACGTCGATGCGGATCTCCAGCGAACTCGCGCACGCGGAATTGGGTTGGCAGCCCAGGTATTCCAGCGTCGCCGACGGACTCGCGGCCGGTTGACCTGCTCGCCGGGTCAGGATGCGGTGACGCGGGCGTTGACGGCGGCGCGGTCGTGGGCGGGGATCACTTCGATCTCCGGTGGCAGGGCGTGCAGGCGGTGGATGGTCTCGAACGCGGCGGTGCGGTCGTGGTCGACGAAATCGCCGGGGATCGGCGCCTTTTCGCGGATCAGTTCGATCTGCCGCCTGCTCCACACCGCGTCGCCTGCCAGCAGCACGCGGCTGCCGTCGTCCACCGCCAGAAGTACGCCGATGCTGCCGGGCGTGTGGCCCACCAGGTCGACGATGAGGACCGAGCCGTCGCCGAACAGGTCGTGGCTGCGACGGAAGGTGAGTACCGGTGGGCCGTCGAGGTCGTACAGGTCGAACACCCGTCCGCGCAGCGGCCCACGCGCCACGGCGAACGGAGCACCGGAATCGCCCATGGCCCAGCGGTATTCGGCTCCTGGCACGCGGATCGGCACCCAGCCGGGCAACTCGTAGAGCCCGGAGACGTGATCCCAGTGCAGGTGGGTGGGCAGCACGAAGTCGATGTCGGCGCCGGTGAGTTCGTGGTCGGCGAGTGCCTCGCTCAGCCCGCGCACGGGGTCGTCGAGGGCGACCACGCGCGCGATGGGGAAGGGGAGCTCGGGCAGCACTCGCTGGTGCACGCCCGCACAGAGGGCGGGGTCGACCAGGAAGGTGGCCTCGGGGTGGCGGATCAGGAAGGCCGACATGGTGAGCGGCGTGCAGCGCAACGTCCGCGTGCCCTCGACGACCGCCGCGGTCGGTGCCGACAACTCGGCCTGGGTGAGCGCGGCGAGCGAGACGGTGTGGCGCGCCGGTGGCAGTGGTGCCTGCTCGAGGGCGGCGAGGAAGCGGGTGTCGGCGCCGCGCGGCCACAGCAGCCGTGGGCCCGAGGAGATCGCGGCGACACCACAGGTGAGAAGCGTCGTCAACATAGCTCTGTGCTCACCCATGAGTGCCACCGTAGGCGATGGCGGCGACGACCGACCACCGCAATGATTCCGCATCCACATCCAGCGAATACCGGGCTATCAGTCGGTGCGTCCCATCAGCCGGTCCGTCTCGCGGCGTTCGCGTTTCGTCGGCCTGCCCGCACCACGATCGCGGCGCGGCAAGGTCGCAAGGACTTCCTTCGGTGGCGGCGGTGGACTGCGGTCGATCAGACACTGGGCGGCCACGGGCGGGCCGACGCGCTTGTGGATGATCTGCTCGACCACGACGATGCGTTCCGTCCCGGCGTGGCGGATCCTGATCTCGTCACCGCGACGCACCGGCTGGGCGGGTTTCACCGTCACCCCGTTGACGCGCACGTGCCCGGCGCGGCAGGCATCGGCCGCCGCCGACCGGGTCTTGAACAGACGAACCGACCAGGTCCACGCATCGACGCGGGCCTGGTCGGGTGATCGTTGTTCCGCTGGGGACACCCCTTAGACGATACGGCGTGCCGTTACGACGTCGTCGGCGGAGAGCTGGGTGTAGGACACCGGGGTGCCCGACTGCACGGCGTTCAGCAGCTGACCGTTGCCGGCGTAGATGCCGACGTGGCCGCCACCGTTGGTGATGACGATGTCACCGGCCTGCAGGTTGTCGAAGGACACGGGCGCACCCACGTGGGACTGCTCGAAGCTGGTGCGGGGCAGCTCGACACCGGCCTGGCGGTAGGCCCACTGCACGAGACCGGAGCAGTCGAAGCTCGACGGGCCCGCGGCGCCCCAGTTGTAGGAGGCACCGAGCTTGCTGCGCGCGGCGTCGAGGGCGATGTTGCCCGCCGACTGCTGCTGCTGCTCGAAGGGGTTGTCGAACTGCACGCTCGGCAGCTGCGGCGCGGCCTGGCCCTGCGGGGCGACCATGGACTGCAGCTGCTTTTCCACCTGCTGGGCGGGCTGCTCGAGTTCGGGCGGCAGATCGAAATTGCCGAGGCCCGGAATGTTGATCGTGGCGGCCTGCGAAATCGCTGGCATCGCACCGGTTGTGGCGGCCACCGCACCCATGACGAGTGCACCCTTGACGGAATTCGGCAGACGAGAATCCCGCTGCAAGCTGTGTTTACCCACCGAGACGAGTCTCCGATCTTGCTGCTCACCCGCCGCGCTGTCGTGTTCGCTTGGGAAACACGATTATTCGGCGGTGACCCGTGGCGCCGCTTCTCTGACGAAGCGACAGACTCCACTAAGTCACGAGAAGATTACGGCCTGTGATCCACGGTGTCCAGCGGTGCCCGCAAGTTGTTTTCCCGTTGCCGCCAAAGCCCTGTTCAGCGCGCTGCCACGGCGTGTCGAGAGGGATAACGGTCCGGTCTACCGATGTCACTGTCCGTCGCGGTCGCGCAGCGCCTGTTCGAGTTCGGCGATGCGGCTGCGGGCATCGGCGAGGTCGGCCTCCAGCCGGCCCAGCGCCGCGACGACCGGACCGATGGCGATGTGGGCGACGGCCTCCACGGGGTTCATGTCGCCGGTTCCCGCCGCGAGGGCGGCCAGCACGCCGCGCTTGATGGTGTCGGCCCGGTGCGCGCCGGGCGGCACCCGCCAGCCGGCGACGACCTGGGCGGGCGTCAGGTAGATCGGTGACGTGGCGTCCTCGTCTCGCGATGGTTGCTCCGAGCTTGGCTCCTCGAACATCGGGCTCCGTTCTTTCTCGGGTTCGCTAGCAGTATCTAGGACACGGCACAGAGTTACCGAGATTCTGCCGTGCACACGCGCTACGGTTGCCAGGCATGGACCCCGTGCGCAATCCCTATGCTCCCGGCGCCGGTCAGCGTCCGCCCGAATTGGCCGGGCGCGACAAGCAACTCGCCGCCTTCGACATCGTCCTGGAACGGGTGGCGCGCGGGCGGCCGGAGCGCAGCGTGATGCTCACCGGGTTGCGCGGAGTGGGAAAGACCGTGCTGCTCAATCAGCTTCGGTCGGCCGCGGTGTCGCGCGGCTGGGGTACCGGCAAGATCGAGGCCCGACCCGATCAGGATCTGCGCAGACCGCTGTCCTCGGCGCTGCACATGGCGGTGCGCGCGGTCGCGATGGCGCATCGCAATCCGGAACAGGTCGACGACTTCCTCGGCATCCTCAAGGCTTTCGCGTTGCGCGCCACCGCCGACAAGGGCATGCGCGAACGCTGGCAGCCGGGTATCGATGTGCCCGCGGTGACCGGCCGGGCCGATTCCGGCGATATCGAGATCGACCTGATCGAGTTGTTCAAGGAGGCCGCGGCGCTGGCCGCCGCGATCGGGGTGGGCATCGGCATATTCATCGACGAGATGCAAGATCTCGGGCCCGCCGATGTGTCGGCGATCTGCGGCGCCTGCCACGAATTGAGTCAGGATGCCGCGCCGCTGATCGTGGTCGGCGCGGGTCTGCCGCACCTGCCCGCGGTGCTGTCGGCATCGAAGAGCTATTCCGAGCGTCTGTTCAGCTATCACCGCATCGACCGGCTCGATCGGGAGTCGGCGGATCAGGCGCTGATCGCGCCCGCCGAGCGTGAGGAGGTGAAGTTCACCTCCGAGGCGCTCGATTCGCTGTACCAAAGGGCCGACGGTTACCCGTATTTCGTGCAGGCGTACGGGAAGGCGGCCTGGGATCAGGCGCCGGAGAGCCCGATCACGGCCGAGGACGTGGCCGTGGCCTCCCCCGCGGCCGAGGAGGAACTCGCCGTCGGCTTCTTCGGTTCGCGCTACGAACGCGCGACCCCCGCCGAGCGCGAGTACATGCGGGCGATGGCCGACCTGGCCGGCGACGACGGCCCGGTCGCCACAGCCGCGGTCGCCGCCGAACTGGGCCGTAAGCCCGCATCGGTCTCACCTGCCCGCGACGGGCTCATCAAGAAGGGCCTGATCTACTCCGCCGAGCGCGGGACGATCGGCTTCACGGTCCCGCATTTCGGGCGCTATCTGCGCAGCGTATAGAAATATTCAGCTCTATAGCTTCTTCGCTAGACATCAATATAGAGGGCTGACGAACACGCTCTCGATACTCCTCTTCGGGCATCTAGATGAGACCCTAGATTCCGTTAGAGATTCCTGCGATCACGGGAACCGCCGCGCCGGAGTCTTTTGCGCATCGGCTGAATAACGCGAGGCATGCCCGGTTAACGCCAGGGCTACCTAGGTCGAAACACCACCACAGCCCGCGCACGCAGTCGACCAGGAGGCCCAGCCCATGGACACCACAACGGCCGAGGCCCGCCGCTGCACCGTCGTCGCCGACGACGGCACGCCGATCGCCACCCGCACCTACGGCTCCCCCGACGCCCCGATGACCGTCGTCTTCGTGCACGGCCACTGCCTGCACACCGAATCGTGGGCACACCTGCGCGAACAGCTGCGTACCCGGTGGAGTTCGGACACCAAGATGGTCTTCTACGACCACCGCGGCCACGGCGAATCCGGCCACGCCCACCACGACACCTACACCATCGACCAGCTCGCCACCGACCTCGACGCGGTGCTGCGCACGATCGCGCCGGCCGGTCCGGTGGTGCTGGTCGGGCACTCGATGGGCGCCATGGTGCTGCTCGCCTACGCCCGGCTGTACCCGGAGACCATCGGCACGCGGGTCACCGGCGTCGGCCTCATCGCGGGCGCGGCGGGTGGGCTCACCGAGCTGGGTCTCGGCAGACTGCTCAACCGGCACGCCGTCGCCTCCCTGCAGCGCGCGGTGGTCCACGCACCACGGGTGATGCAGGCCTCGAAGCGCCTGTCACGCTGGGTGTTCGGGCCCCTGATCCGCGAGGGCCGCGAGCGCACCAGGACGACGGCGATCGCCACGGCGATCCTCAACGAGACCGCACTGCTCACCATGGCGGGCTTCCTGAACTCGCTGCTGACTTTCGACGAGGCGCACACCCTGCGCCGCTTCGGCGACCTGCCCGCACTGGTGCTCGCCGGGTCGGCCGACCTGATGGTGCCGTTCACCCATTCGATCGCGCTGGCCTCGGAGCTGGCCGGTGCCGAACTGGTGCGGATCGAGGGCGCCGGTCACAGCGTGATTCTCGAACACGCCGAGGAAGTGGCCCACGCCATCGCGGCGCTGGTGGAGCGGGCCGGTGTGAGCGTTCACAACCGCTACGCCATCGCGGGCTGACATCCAACAGTTATCCGACGGCAACCGCCGAATCCCCAGCAACTTCGGGCGTAAACCGAAAAGATCAGTTACTGTGGTGGAGATCACGTTGTGTGGTGAGTCACACAGCTCGGTGCAGCGCGGCCCGGGAGCTTTTCGGGCGTGCCCGTGATCCGGCGAGTCGGTATGCCCGCCATATACCCAGGAGGTAACGATGACACGCAGCGATATCGCGGAACTGCGCTACGCGGTCGGCCAACTCCGGCAATCGATCGGCGCACTGCGCTCCAACTACGGCGACGCGGCCACCGTGCGCCGGTTGGAGAACGACCTCGAGCGGCTCGTCATCGACGCCGAGGACTTCGAGCAGGCGCCCCCGCCGGAACTGGCCGTGCCGCGCCGGGCGGAACCGATCTATGTTCCCGACAGCAAGTCCGACGAGGCGGCCTGGATGGGTGCGCAGGACGAGGGCCTCGGCTTCCACTCGCGGCCGAGGACCAAGTAGAAGCACGACCTCGGCGCGGCAGCCTCCGGGTTGCCGCGCCGAGGCCTGTCAGCGGCGTACGGGCCTGACACTGCCGCGTGTGGCTCGCCCGCGGTACCGGCCGACCGCTCAGGCGCGGTGTCTACCCAATCGGCGACCGCCGCGGACACCGTGGAAGCGGGCACCGCGTGGGGTCTCCACCGGCTCGTCGGATTCGGCCGATTCGAACAGCGCGGCAATGCCGTGGTCGTGGCCGAGGGCGATGGCTTCCAACCCGAATCGCCCACCGGTGCGGCCGAGTTCGTGCAGCATCGTGGTCATGATCCGCAGGCCGGTCGCACCGACCGGGTGACCGAGCGCGATGTCGGAGCCGTTCACATTGAGGCGGTCGAGCGGATCGAGTTCCCAGGCGGTGGCCAGGGCCAGCACCTCCACCGCGTAGCCCTCGTTGATCTCCAGCAGATCGACATCGTCGAGCGTGTGACCGGTGCGGCCGAGCAGTTTGGCGACCGCCGGTGCGGCACCGAGCGCGGGTCCCGAGGTGTCACAGCCCGCGGCGGCCCAGCCCGCGAGGAAGGCCATCGGGGTCAGGCCGAGCGAGGTCAGCCGGTCCTCGGCGACGACCAGGCAGGCCGACGCACCGAGCCGGTGGCTGCTCATGTTCCCCACCGTCACCACGCCGTCGGGCAGCAGGGGCCGCAGACCGGCCAGGGTGTGTGTGGACAGGTCGTCGCGCACGCCTTCGTCCCGGCCGATCTGGTGACCACCGTGTCCCGGGCCGACGTCCACCGGAACCACTTCCGCGCCGAACGCGCCCTGGCGCCAGGCCCGCGCGGCTTTGCGATGACTGGCCACGGCGAATTCGTCGGCCGCGGCGCGGTCGATCCCGTAGTAGCCCGCCAGCCCTTCGGCATTGTGCAGACCCTCGACGCCACCGGGTAGCCCGGCCGGGGTGGTCACGCATTCCACTCCCCCGGCGACCACCACGTCGGCGGCACCGGTCTGCACCATCATGGCCGCGGTGATCACGGCCTGCAGCCCGCTGCCGCCGTGCCGGTCGGTGAGAAAGCCGGGCACCGCGAACGGCAGCCCCGCGCCCCGGGCGGCCAGCGCACCGACGGCAGGCACGTTCGCCAGGCCGCCGTCGACGCAGGCCATGGCGACGTCCTCGATGCGCAGCGGGTCGATGCCGGAGCGTTCGATCACCGCCGAAAGGACCGTGGTCGCCAGCCACTCGGCGGGCATTCCCGACAGCGCTCCGCCCTCCACCCCGCTCGGGGTGCGGACCGGCGCCACGATCGCGGCTCTTCTCATGGCCATAGGGCACCACACGTTTGTTGCACGGGCATGACGCGCCTTCACAGGCGCAACGCTGTGATGGAGATCACCGCCATGCGAGGCAGGTGAGTGCGTGCGACCCGACTCGAGCGGCCGGAACACAGGCGTATGGTGCTCCACATCACAGTCCACAGCGGTGGGGAATGATTGCCGCCGCACACCTGCAGAGCAGCGAGGCATCGACCGTGAGTGCCGCACCGACCACCACCCCCGCCGCGGGGACCGGCGTCTTCAGCCGAACAAGGGCCCGTATCGCCGCGCGCACATTGCGCACCGACCGCTGGTGGCTGCCGCCGCTGCTCACCACCCTCGGCCTGACCGCCTTCGTCGCCTACGCGACGGTCAGATCATTTGTGCGCACGGCCTATTGGGTGCCGGAGTACCACTATCTGACGCCGTTCTACTCCCCCTGCCTCAGCGATTCGTGTGTGCCGGGTTCGAGTCATTTCGGTACGCCGTTTCCCGAGCTGCCGATGTGGATTCCGCTCGGGTTCGTGGTGCTGCCGTTCCTGCTCGGGTTCCGGCTCACCTGCTACTACTACCGCAAGGCCTACTACCGGTCGATGTGGATGTCGCCGCCGGCGTGTGCGGTGGCCGAACCGCACGCGCGCTACAGCGGCGAGACGCGTCTGCCGCTCATCATCCAGAACGCGCACCGCTACTTCTTCTATGTGGCGCTGGTCGTTTCACTGATCAACACCTACGACGCACTGTCGGCGTTCCACGGCAGCGGCGGCGGTTTCGGCTTCGGCCTGGGCAATGTGGTGTTGCTGGTGAACGTCGTCCTGCTGTGGGCGTACACGCTGTCGTGCCATTCGTGCAGGCATATCGCGGGCGGCAGGCTCAAGCATTTCTCGGCTCACCCGGTGCGGTACTGGTTCTGGACTCAGGTATCCAAACTCAACACCCGCCACATGGCGCTGGCCTGGACCACGCTCGGCACCCTCGTCCTCACCGACTTCTACGTGATGTTGGTGGCAAGCCAGACCATTTCGGATCTGCGGTTCGTGAACTGAACCGCGACAACGCGAGGAGCTTCATTTCGATGCCAGAGGTGGAACGGCACGACTACGACGTCGTGGTGATCGGGGCGGGCGGCGCGGGTCTGCGAGCCGTGATCGAGGCACGCGAGCAAGGCTTTTCGGTGGCGGTGGTGTGTAAGTCGCTGTTCGGCAAGGCACACACCGTGATGGCCGAGGGCGGGTGCGCGGCCTCGATGGGCAATGCCAACGAGAAGGACAACTGGCAGACCCACTTCAAGGACACGATGCGCGGCGGCAAGTTCCTCAACAACTGGCGGATGGCCGAGCTGCACGCCCGCGAGGCAGCCGACCGGGTGTGGGAGCTGGAAACCTATGGGGCACTGTTCGATCGGACACCCGACGGACGCATCTCCCAGCGCAACTTCGGTGGCCACACCTACCCGCGTCTGGCGCACGTGGGTGACCGCACGGGGCTGGAACTGATCCGGACCATGCAGCAGAAGATCGTGTCGCTGCAACAGGAGGACTACGCGGCGACCGGCGATTACGAGGCGCGGATCAAGGTCTTCGCCGAGTGCACGATCACCCAGCTGCTCACCGAGGACGGAAAGATCGCCGGTGCGTTCGGTTACTACCGCGAGTCGGGGCAATTCGTGCTGTTCCGGGCGCCTGCGGTGGTGCTCGCGACCGGTGGTATCGGCAAGTCCTACAAGGTCACCTCGAACTCGTGGGAGTACACCGGCGACGGGCACGCCCTCGCGCTGCGCGCAGGCGCCACCCTGATCAATATGGAGTTCCTGCAATTCCATCCGACGGGCATGGTGTGGCCGCCGAGTGTGAAGGGGATCCTCGTCACGGAGGGTGTGCGCGGTGACGGTGGCGTGCTGAAGAACTCCGAGGGCAAGCGGTTCATGTTCGACTACATCCCGCCGGTGTTCAAGGGCCAATACGCCGAGACCGAGGACGAGGCCGATCAGTGGTTGCGCGACAACGACTCCGCGCGCCGCACCCCCGACCTGCTCCCCCGCGACGAAGTGGCACGCGCGATCAACGAAGAGGTGAAGGCGGGCCGCGGCACCGAACACGGTGGGGTGTACCTGGATATCGCGTCCCGGATGCCCGCCGAGGAGATCGTGCGGCGGTTGCCGTCGATGCATCACCAGTTCAAGGAGCTGGCCGATGTGGACATCACCGCCGAACCGATGGAGGTCGGCCCGACCTGTCACTACGTGATGGGTGGTATCGAGGTCGATCCCGACACCGGTGCGGCCGTAGTGCCCGGATTGTTCGCGGCCGGTGAGTGTTCCGGCGGCATGCACGGTTCCAATCGGCTGGGCGGGAATTCCTTGTCGGATCTGCTGGTGTTCGGCAGAAGGGCCGGTCTCGGCGCCGCGGCCTACGTCGGTGGGCTGACCGAGCGCCCCGCACCCACCGACGCCGATATCGAGTCGGCGGCGAAAACGGCTCTCGCACCGTTCGATCCGCCGACGGACGGCGCAGGCGAAAACCCCTACACCCTGCACGCCGAGCTGCAGGAGACGATGAACGACCTCGTCGGCATCATCCGCAAGGAGCACGAGGTGCGCGAGGCCATCGACAAACTGGCCGACCTGCGCGCCAGGTACGCACGGGTCACCGTGGTCGGCAACCGGCACTTCAACCCCGGCTGGCACCTGGCGCTCGACCTGGCCAACATGCTGCTGGTGAGTGAATGCGTTGCCCAGGCGGCGCTGTTGCGCACCGAGAGCCGAGGTGGACACACCCGCGACGACCACCCGGGCATGGATCCGACCTGGCGCAATTCGCTGCTGGTCTGCGCCCTCGACCCGGCGCGCTCGGACGGACTGGTTCCCGGCGTCACCGTCACCCGCAAGGAACAGACTCCCATGCGCGAGGACCTGCTGGCCCTGTTCGAATTCTCCGAGCTCGAAAAGTACTACACCGAGCAAGAATTGGCGGCCCACCCGGCGGCCGAAGGAAAGGCGTGACCATGGGATACGACGCTCGTTTCCGGGTCTGGCGCGGTGACATCGACGGCGGCGACCTGCAGGACTACACCGTCGCGGTGAACGAGGGCGAGGTGGTGCTCGACATCATCCACCGCCTGCAGGCCACCCAGACCCCCGACCTGGCGGTGCGCTGGAATTGCAAGGCGGGCAAGTGCGGTTCGTGTTCGGCGGAGGTGAACGGGCGGCCACGGCTGCTGTGCATGACCCGCATGTCGACGTTCGCTCCCGACGAGGTCATCACGGTGACCCCGATGCGCACCTTCCCGGTGGTCAAGGATCTCGTCACCGACGTGTCGTTCAACTACGAGAAGGCCAGGGAGATACCGTCTTTCGCGCCGCCGGAGCTGGCGCCGGGAGAGTACCGGATGAAGCAGGTCGACGTGGAGCGCTCGCAGGAGTTCCGCAAGTGCATCGAGTGTTTCCTGTGCCAGAACACCTGTCACGTGGTGCGCGACCACGAGGAGAACAAGCAGGAATTCGCCGGGCCGCGTTACCTGATGCGCATCGCGGAACTGGAGATGCACCCGCTCGATACCGCCGACCGACGCGAACTCGCCCAGGAGGAAGCGGGTCTCGGCTATTGCAATATCACCAAATGTTGCACCGAGGTGTGCCCGGAACACATCAAGATCACCGACAATGCGTTGATTCCGCTCAAGGAACGGGTGGTCGACCGCAAATACGATCCGATTGTCTGGCTCGGCAATAAATTGTTCCGGCGGTGAGACCGTGGCTGTCCGCTACAAGACAGCCACGGTCCCTACCGCTACCGATCCGACCAGTAATCCGATGAACAGCGCCGCGAGCAACGATCCGGTGAGTGTGTAGATTCCGATCGCCGATACCGCGAAAAGCAGGATCACGATCAGGCGTTCCACCCCGTCCTCAGGCGCCAGCCTCCGGTACCGGGGTGCAGTTTTCTTCAACCCTCGGTCCATGGAGAAGGATTACCCACCGCGGGCATTCGGCAAACGTTACGGGCGGTCGAACTCACCGTCGTGTACGCCCGCCGTGAACGCCGCCCATTCGCTCGGGGTGAAGATGAGCACCGGGCCGTCGGGGTTCTTGCCGTCACGCAGGGCTACGTTGCCCTCGTCGAGCATCGCCACCTCGACGCTCGCGTCGTCACCGTCGCCTGCGCGCTGCCAGGTGGCCCCGGTGAGGTCGATATCGCGTTTGGTGTTCACGCCAGTACCCCGGTGTCGATGCTGCGGGTAAAGGCGTCCCAGCTCGGTCCGTCGAAGACCAGCGCGGGCCCGGCCGGATTCTTGCTGTCACGCACGCCGACGTGCCCGCCGAACAGAAAGGCAACTTCCACGCAATCTTTGTTCGCGCTGCTGCGGGTGCTCTTGAACCAGTGTGCGTCGACGAGATCGAAACTCATGCCACATACTCCTTCGCGACCCGCCGGAGCAGGTCTCTACTCGGTTGACAATCCAGCGCATGGCGCCGGAGGCACTCGTGAGCCCGGTCGTACCGTGTGACATCCGTGCGTCGTTCCAGGTAGAGGTCGCCGGTAAAGCCTTCGGCGTACACCACCGGTGGTTCGACCGGTTTACCGCTGCCATCGGTGCCGAACTCGAGAACCGTGAAAGGTCCGGTGGAGACTCCGAGTGGAACACCGGCGGCAAACGGCAGAATACGCAGTGCGACATTGCCCCGGGTACCGAAATCGGCAAGATGGCGCAACTGCGCAGCCATCACCTTGGCATTACCGACGACGCGATGCAAGACCGACTCGTGCACAACCACATCGAGTTCGGCCGGTTCGTGTTCGCGCCCGATCAGGGTCTGGCGTTGCATGCGCAGCGACACGCGCCGTTCGAGTTCGGCGGGTGAATCCTTCGGGCAGGCAAGCTGATTCAGTGTGCGCACATAGTCCGCGGTCTGCAGCAGACCGGGGACGAGCTCGGATTGATAAGTGCGCAGGGTGCGGGCGGAGGCCTCCAATCCGATGTAGATGTCGAAGTTCTCGGGAATGAGATCGCCGTACGCGTGCCACCAACTCTTGACGGCGGCCTGCTGAGCCAGGCCCGCCAGTCCGTCGGTCACCTCGCGCGGAACGCCGTAGATGCGGCAGAGTTCGTTGATATCGATGGTGCGGATGCGGTCGGCGTGGCCCTTTTCCAGGCGTTGCAGGGTGCTCGCGCCCCATTCCATGCGTTTGGCCGCCTCGGCGATGGTCAGGCCCGCCTTGGTCCGCCATTCACGCAGATGGCGGCCGAGTTGACGGCGCGGCAGCGTAGACGCCGCCGGAGTTCGGTTAGATGCAGTGGCCACAGCCGTGCTCCTTCGATTCGCGCTGTGGGGAATCCTGCACTCTCCCTTGGGTTCCGTGCAGTGAATTGGGGCCGATCGATCAGCGGTCGCGGTGATCGGTGATCGGGGTGCGCGGGCCGAATTTGGGTTTGTGGGCCTGGCCGCTGAGCATGAGCAGACGCACGGCCCGATACCGGTGTGGGCGAAGAGGTTCCAGGTAGGCGACCATGGCGTGGTCGTCGATGGGGCGCCCGAGCAGGCTCCAGCCGACGGTGGCGGCCAGGTGGTAGTCGCCGACGGAGAGGGCGTCGGCGTCACCGAACGCGCGCTGTGCGGTCTCGGCGACGGTCCACACGCCGATGCCGGGGATGCTGCGCAGCCGGGTCGCCGCTTCGCGCGGGTCGAGGCAGGCGGTGCGTTCGATGGCGTCGGCCACGCGGGCGGCGCGCACGATCGTCTGCGCGCGCTGTGGGCCCACATTCGCCCGGTGGAATTTCCACGACGGTATCCGCCGCCAGGTGTCGGCGTCCGGCGCGATCATCAGGTCGCCCGGACCGGGGGCCTTGGTGCCGAACTCGCGCACCAGCGTGCGGTACGCCGCGAACGAGGACTTGGTGTGCACCTTCTGTTCGAGAATCGCCGGGATCAGCGATTCGAGCACCAGGCCGGTGCGCAGCATCCGCAGACCGGGGACGCGGCGGTGCGCCTCGACCAGCTTGGGATGCTCGGGGGCGAAATCCTCGACGTTCTCCTCGAGGCACAGCATGCGGTCCAGGCCGCTGAGGAACTCCTCCGCACCGGGACCCCAGGCGCGCGCGTGCACGCCGTCACGGCCGTCCTGGGTCAACCGGTAGGTGACCGGGCCGCTGGGCAGGCGCGAGGCATGCCAGTGCGAGCCGTCCGGGTCGGTGCGATGGCAGGGATCGCCCATTCCCCGGCGCAGGGGCGCCACCGTGAGCCCCACGTCGAAGGGCCTGCTCGACCGGACCGTCCGCGACAGCCCGGCCAGGTCCGGGTTCAGGGTCTGGTCACGCACCGACCCATTGTGCGCCCTTCTCCCCCGACGACGCCATTTCGTAATACCGACCACATTCGCGACGATGAAACCCTCGCCGGCAAACAGTCGGCATCCCCTCGTCACAGGAGGCAAACGGATGATCACGGACGCGCTCAACTGGCTGCTCGCCGCATGGGGCAATATCTTCGCAGGCAGCTCCGGGTATCAGATCCCGCCGGGCACCCTGCCCTTCGGCAGCTGAGCCTGCTCACCGTTCCAGCAGGTACCTGGCCAGATGCAGGCCGGGTCTGCGGGCCAGCTGGGCGGCCTGGGTGCGGCAGGAGAAGCCGTCGGCCAGGAAGACCGCGTCCGGTGCCAGCGTTTCCAGCGCCGGGAGCAGAGCGTTGTTCGCGACCGCTACGGAGATGTCGTAGTGGCCTTGCTGCATGCCGAAGTTTCCGGCGAGCCCGCAGCAACCGGCCAGTTCCCGAACCGTCACGCCCATCGCCGCGAGGATGGTTCGTTCGGCGGTGAAGCCGCCGACGGCGTGCTGGTGGCAGTGCGGCTGGACGACCACCGTGTCCGCGCGGGCCGGTGGTCGCCAGTCTGGGTGCTCGAGGAGGAATTCGGCGAGCGTGCGGACCGATGCGGCCACCCGGGCGGCGCGTGGGTCGTCGGGGAGCAGCTCGGGGAGGTCGGCGCGCAGGGTGGCGGTGCAGGACGGTTCCAGCCCGACCACCTTGCCGCCCTGGGCCACGTGGTCGGCAAGGGCGTCGACGGTGGCGCGCAGGCGGGTGCGGGCGCCGTCGAGCTGGCCGGTGCTGATCCAGGTGAGGCCGCAGCAGACGCGGGTGGCGGGGATGGCGACCCGGTAGCCGAGTCGTTCGAGAAGTTCTGTTGCGGCGAGGGCGTTTTCGGGGTCGAAGGTGTCGGTGAAGGTGTCGATCCAGAGCATGACGGTGCCGCGTTCACCCGGCCGAGTGGCATGTTCACGGTCGATCGCGAGCTGTGCGAAGGGAAGGTGCGCACTCGATAGTGGCTCGGTGCGCTGGTTTCCGCCCAGCGCCGACCACATTCGACGGAACGACTTCGGCGCCAGCGTGGGCATCTCGCGGCGAGTGTCTATGCGAGACAGGCGCATTCCGATTCGACGCAGGAAGGTTGCGCCGGCGAGCCTGTTGACCAGGCGTGGGGCACGTTGCGCCAGGACGAGCCAGCGGGGGAGTTGGCCGAGCACGTAATGATCCACAGGGCGCGGGCGGCGGCGGTAGCGGCGGTAGAGGGTTTCGGATTTGTAGGTGGCCATGTCGACACCTGCCGGGCAATCCGAGGAACAGGCCTTGCACGACAGGCACAGGTCGAGGGATTCCTCGACTTCCTTTGCGCGCCAGTCCAGTTCCCCACGGACCACTTCTTGGAGGACACGAGCGCGGCCACGTGTGGTGTCCTTTTCGTCGCCGGTCGCCAAGTACGACGGGCACATGAAGCCACCCGATGCACCGGTGTCGGCTCGGCACTTGCCGATTCCTACACATCTGTGCACAGCTGTGGATAAATCGCCGTCGTCGTTGTGGAGGGCGAAGCCATGGGCCCGGACCGGGCTCAGACCGGATACGCGCAGGTCGGTGTCGACGGGGCGGGGGGCGACCAGCACGCCCGGGTTCAGGATGTCGTCCGGGTCGAACAGAGATTTGAAGTCGGCGAAGGCGGTGCGTGCGGCCGGTGAGTACATTACTTCGAGCAGTTCGGAGCGGGCGCGGCCGTCACCGTGTTCGCCGGACAGTGAACCACCGTGGCGCACAACCAGATGCGTCGCGTCGAAGAGGAACGAGCGGAAGCGCTGTGGGGCGTCGGCGATGGGGAAGTCGAGGCGAACGTGGATGCAGCCGTCGCCGAGGTGGCCGTAGAGGAGCCCGGATACGTCGTATTCTTCGGTGAGCGAGGCGAATTCGCGTAGGTAGGTGCCGAGATTTTCCGGCGGGACTGCGGCGTCCTCCCAACCAGGCCAGGCCGGCTTGCCGTCGGGGGAGCGGCCGGCGAGGCCCGCACCGTCGGCCCGGATACGCCAGAGTGCTTTCGTCTCAGCGGGATCGGTGACTATGCGGTGGTCGTCGGCGTGGGCTCCTCTGACGAGTTGCCGAGCTACCGCCAGCGCTTCGGCGGGTGTGGCGCCTGCGGTTTCGACGAACAGCCAGCCGCGGCCGCGTGGAAGGTCGGGGACCGTACCGCGGTGGGTGCGCACGACATCGACCAGACCGGCATCGATTCCCTCCACCGCGATCGGTGCGCACTGCATGACGGCCGCGATATCGTCTGCGGCCGAGGCGATATCGGGGTAGCCGAGCACGGTGAGGACTGTCGCGTCCGGCAGGGGAGCAAGCCCGACTTCGGCCTCGAGCAGCAAGCCGCACGTTCCTTCCGAGCCGACGAAGGCCTTCGCTATCGACGAACCTCGTTCCGGCAAGAGGTGTTCCAGGCTGTATCCCGATGCCTGCCTGTCGAACCGGCCGAGTTCTGTCCGCAGCACCGCGAGGTTGTCGCGGGTGAATTCGGCCAGGCCCGGTATCGCGGAAAGCCCGGATGTTCGGAGGTCGCTGTCCAGCAATCTACCGTCGGCGTGCGACCGCGCAGGCGCGGAAGGGCCGGTGCCGAAGCGCCGCTCAGTGGCCGTTCCGTCGAGAATGCGCAGTTCACGGACCGTGTCGGAGGTTCGGCCCCAGGCCAGGGCGTGGGGGCCGCAGGCGTTGTTGCCGATCATGCCGCCGAGGGTGCAGCGGTCCTGGGTGGAGGGATCGGGACCGAAACGCAGGCCGTGCGGGCGCAGGTGGGCTTGGAGGTCGGAGAGTACGAGACCCGGTTGGACCCGAGCGGTTGCGGACTCCACGTCGACCGCACGCACGGCATTCATATGGCGGCTGAAATCGACGACGATCCCGGGGCCGATCGCGTTTCCGGCGACGGAGGTGCCCGCCCCACGCGGGGTCACGGACAGGCCGTTCTCGCGCGCGAATTCGAGCGTCGCCGCTACATCGTCGTCGCCGCGCGGGAAAACGACCATGGTTGGCCGGACGCGATAGTTGGAGGCGTCGGAGGAGTACTCGGCCAGTCTGCGCGAAGACACATCGACCACACAGCCGACCCGCGCTCGCAAAGCATCCGCCGCCCGCTCCGCATCCACGCGATTCGTCACTCGTCCAGCCTATTCCCGGTAGTTGCCTCGGCCCGGGCGCCCACCCGGACGCACGCCGGGCCATTCGGCACTACTCGGGTCGACCACCTCCGGCCGTGCCGCCGCAGCCGACCGGGGAGGCCAGCCTCAGCAAGGACCGGCCGGTCAGCCTGCAGAAGGGGCAGCGGGTCACCCCCGCACAGGCACCTGCACTCGGCACCATGCGGTTACTGCCACCTCCCGGTCCAGGTGCGTGGTGCCGAATTTCCGCTTGCTCTCAACCTAACTTGAGGTTCTACTGTCGGTGGGCAGGAGTTGACTGGGCGGGGAGCCGAGGGAGAGCACACATGAGTATCGAGTCCGTGGCCTACAGCCAGATGTATCGGCGGATGAACGCGCCGGAGGAGGAGCGGCCGTTCAGCATGGCCACCGCGCGCCGGATCCTGCTGTTCGCGCAGGCACATCGGCGCCGGATTTCGGCGTTCCTGCTGCTCAGCGTGGTTGCCGCCGTGCTCGGTGTCGCGACGCCGGTGCTGGCGGGCAAGGTGGTCAACGACATCGTGAATGGGTCGGCGCCGCGCACGGTGGTGATTCTGGCGCTCGCCATCGCGGGGTTGGCGATCGTCGACGCAGGCCTCGGGTTGGTGATCCGGTGGTTGTCGGCGCGGATCGGTGAGGGGCTGATCCTCGATCTGCGGACCGCCGTGTTCGACCATGTGCAGAAGATGCCGGTGGCGTTCTTCACCCGGACCAGGACCGGTGCGCTGGTGAGCCGGCTGAACTCCGATGTGATCGGAGCGCAGCGCGCGTTCAGCGACACCTTGTCCGGCGTGATCACCAACCTGGTGACGCTGCTGCTCACCCTCGCGGTGATGCTCAGCATCTCCTGGCAGATCACGCTGCTGGCACTCGTGCTGCTTCCGGTGTTCGTCATCCCGGCCCGGCGCGCGGGTAATCGGCTCGCGGAGATGCAGCGCGAGGCCGCCCAGCTCAACGCGGCCATGAGCACCCAGATGACCGAGCGGTTCTCCGCGCCCGGCGCCACCCTGGTGAAGCTGTTCGGCAGGCCACAGCAGGAATCGGCGGAATTCGCGGTCCGGGCCACCCGGGTGCGCGACATCGGGGTGCGCACGGCGATGCTGCAGACCACGTTCGTCACCTCGCTCACGCTGGTGTCGGCGCTGGCGCTGGCCCTGGTCTACGGTCTCGGCGGTTGGTACGCGCTGGCAGGCAGCCTCGACGCGGGGTCGGTCGTCGCGCTGTCGCTGCTGCTGACCAGGCTCTACACCCCGCTCACCGCGCTGGCGAGTGCCCGGCTCGAGATCATGTCGGCGCTGGTGAGCTTCGAGCGGGTGTTCGAGGTGCTGGATCTGAAGCCGCTGATCGAGGACGCGCCCGGCGCCGTCGCGGTGCCCGACGGCCCGGTCTCGGTGGAACTGGACGGCGTGCACTTCGGGTACCCGTCGGCCGACAAGGTGTCGCTCGCCTCGCTAGAAGACGTCGCCACGCTCGACACGCGCGGCGGGGTGGAGGTGCTCCACGATGTGTCGCTGCGCGCCGAGCCAGGCCAGCTGGTCGCGCTCGTCGGTTCCTCCGGTGCGGGCAAATCGACCATCGCCCAACTGGTTTCGCGCCTCTACGATGTCGACTCCGGCGCGGTCCGGCTCAACGGCACCGACGTGCGTGAGCTCACCACCGAATCGATCCAGCGCGCCGTCGGCCTGGTCACCCAGGACGGGCACCTGTTCCACGACACCATCCGCGCCAACCTGCTGCTCGCCCGCCCCGAGGCCACCGAAGACGAACTCTGGGACGCCCTGCACCGCGCCCGCCTCGGCGACCTGGTCGACTCGCTCACCGACGGCCTCGACACCGTCGTCGGCGAACGCGGCTACCGCCTCTCCGGCGGCGAACGCCAACGCCTCACCATCGCCCGCCTGTTGCTCAAGCAGCCGCGCGTGGTGATCCTCGACGAGGCGACCGCCTCCCTGGACTCCACCTCCGAAGCCGCCGTCCAGGAAGCCCTCACCGAGGCCCTCACCGGCCGCACCGCCCTGGTGATCGCCCACCGCCTCTCGACCATCCGCGCCGCCGACCAGATCCTCGTCCTGGAAGACGGCCGCATCATCGAACGCGGCACCCACGCCGACCTCCTCAACGCCGACGGCCGCTACGCCGAGCTGTACCGCACCCAGTTCGCCGACGACCCGATGACCCCCGCCATCGCCTGACCCAGGCACCACTCCGCCGGAAACCACCCGAGTCCACCACCGACCGCACTCCGCGCCCACCTGGCACCACCGCGAAACCCACTACCCGCCGACTGCGCGCCCACATGGCACCACCCCAAATCCGCCACCTACCGCACAACCTGGCCGCCTACCGCGCCCCCAGCCCACGTGGCACCACCGCAAGCTGGCCATCTACCGCACCCCCAGCCGACGCGGCACTGCTCAAGTCCCGCCGCTTACCGCACATCCCGTCCACCTGGCCACACCAGCTGGCCACTTGCCGCACTCCCAGCCCACGTGGCACCACCGCGAGCTGGCCACCTGCCGCACCCCCAGCCGACGCGGCACTGCTCGAGTCCCGCCACCTACCGCACACCCAGCCCACCTGGCACCACACCAGCTAGCCACCTGCCGAACCCCCAGCCCACGTGGCACCGCACAAGCTGGCCGCCTACCCCAAGGCCACGTGGCACCGCTCGAGTCCGCCACCTACCGCACACCCAGCCACACGGCACCACTTAAGTCCGCCATGACCGCACTCCCAACCCCGCACGACCCGACCTCGAGGAGGGTCCGCCGCGAAGCGGCGCAGCGGC